>CAIZOZ010000120.1 GCA_903934745.1 uncultured cyanobacterium | reverse complement strand
TCTGCAGGTGAATGAGCTGGCCCCGCGCACCCACAACTCCGGCCATTTCACGATCGAAGCCTGTCGCTCCAGTCAGTTTGAGCAGCAGGTGCGAATCGTGGCCGGCTTGCCCCTGGCTTCGGTGGAACCCCAGATCTCCGGAGCGGTGATGGTCAATCTGCTGGGCTTCGAAGCCTCCAGCTCTACTTACGCCGAGTTGCGCCAGCGCCTGGCGGCCCTGCCCGGGGCGAGCCTGCACTGGTATGGCAAACGGCAGGCCCATCCGGGCCGCAAGCTGGGCCACCTCACCCTGGTTCTGGAGTCCCCCACCCTGGTGGAGCGGGCCGAAGAGCTGGAGCGCCGGCTGGCCGAGGTGCGGGCGATCTGGCCCCTGCAGGGGGCTCCAGATTCTGGCCGAAGGGCTTAGAGTTTCCTCGGACTGCTGTGTTGGTGACTGCCTTTCACAGTTTTCTGATCTGACTCCCTTTCGACATGGGGGTCTTCAGCGACGGCAACGTAAACCGACCTCGTAGTCGGAAACGAAGCCCCGCCCCTGACTCCCCTTCTGGTTCATCCAGGTCGAACACTGGGGCAAGACGGCATGGCGGTCCACCCCTTTTGGCCATCGACCCTTTTTGCCAGCCATGGCGTGGATGGTTGGCTGTTGCTTCCCGCCTGCGGCTTTCCGGTCACGGCGGTCATTGGCCTGTCGATCGCTGTTCCCCTGCCGTGATGATCATCTTTCAACAGGCCTTCGAGCAGCTGCTCAGCAGCGCGCCGGGGCCGGTGTTCCCCAGGGCCAGAGCGCTCTATCTGCGCAAGTATTGTCTCGAGGGCACGGCAGCCGAACGCTTCCGCACCTTCCTGTTGCAGGAGGAGATCCAGGAGGCAAGCGACGGTGCCATGCGGATGCGCGCCCTGAGCTTCGCCCTGGTGCACTGGCAGGGGCCCCAGCTGGAGGCCCAGACCTACCAGACCTACCTGGAACAGCACTGGCAACTGCGGCCGGACGACCTCACCCTGGAAAACGGCGAACCCTGGTTTCGAGATGGCGGCGCCTGGTGTCGCTTCACGGCGGCGGCGGTCTACGAGCGAGCTCAGCAGCCCACCACGTTGCTGGGCTCCTGAACTCGCCCTCGACTCGGGCCTCAGCGCCCAGGAACGAGCCCATCCAGCAGCAGCTGCAGATCCTCCCGTTCCCGGGCGGTGACGACAAACACCTCCTGGGCACTGGTGCCACGGCGCGCCACCAGTTTGTAGCCGCCGGTGATCGGGGTTGAAATCCGCAGTCGCAGGCTGGTGCTGCGACCCCGCACCCGGCTGATCACGGCGGGGGTCACCGTGTCGATCCCACGCTCCTGGGCCAGTTGTTTGAGCAGCGGAATCAACCCCTCGATGTAGGTGCTGTGGGTGATCACCACCCGTCCCATGATCCTGGCTCCAAGCAAAAGGGTTTCAATCGCGTTCCAGCGGAGCCATGGTCAGCCCCTCCGCTCCCAGAACCTGGTGGTAGAGCTCTGCCTGCTCCTGGGGCCCTCGCCAGACGGTGGCCGCTCCCTGCGAATCGATGCGGTGGGCGAGCGTCCAGGCCAGGTCGGGCAGCATGGCCGGGATGTGGCGCACCAGACAATCAACGACATGCTGAAAGGTGTTGACGTCATCATCCAGCACGATCACCCGGTAGTTCGGATAGGGCTGGCGGTTCAGCTGACGCTCCTGAACAGCGGTGGGCGAACCGGCAGGAGTTTCCCCCGAACTGGTGGCAAGGGTGACGGCCATCGCATCCCGCACGGATTCAGGCTTGAAGCCTAGGTATCATGCACGAGTTGTTCCCGGCGCAAGTCACCGATGTTGATCACCCTCGGTTGGGCCTCCCTGGCGGCCATGTTCACCTTCTCGATCGCCATGGTGGTGTGGGGCCGTAACGGTGACAACAGCCTCGATTTCTGAGCTGTCCCTCAGCAGCGGCACTGTTCTGGCCGCCATCGCCTCGCTGTTGCTGCTGTTTGTCAGTGGCGGGGTGATCTACCTCTCCGCCATGGAGTGGCGGGATCGCTGGCGCCGCAAGGCCCTCGAATCCAGGAACCGTCCCTGACCGTCCGCGACATGGGTCGGCGCCACTCCCGTTTTCTCCGCTTGCGGGCGATCTCCGTTGATCGCTCGGGTGGCAACGCGTCCACTGGGATCACGTTCACTGCTACCACCTTCACTGGCATCACGCCCATTCCCAGCCCAGGGGCGCTGAGTCGGGGAGATCGCGCTGCTCCTTCATCCGTGGCGCCATGAGGCTGTTCCGTTTCTCGCTGTTGCGGCGTTTCCAGATCCCCGCCCTGTCCTTGAGCGGTGCCGCCGCAGCGGCTGGCAGCGCTCCTTGGCGCCCCTTGCCCCTGCCGATCACGGCCACCGCGATTCTGGTGCTGGTGGCGCTGCCTCTGGTGGCGTTGCAACGCTTGCCCCGGCCTCGGGCCCAGGGTTTGGAGCAGTTGCTCAATGGCGTCACCCTGCTGCAAAGTTTTCCCGCCGCACCGCAGCGGGCGATTCCCGATCTCTGGCGCCAACGGCTTGGCGCTCCCCTGGCTGAACGGGCCTGGCGACAACAGCGGGGCCTGTGGTGGCAGCTCTGGGGCGAGCACGCCGATGGTGCGCCGATGCTGGCCCTGCCAGCGGCGAGCCTGCCAGCGGCCACGGTGGCGGCGCTGCCGCCCCAGGCCATGCGACTGGGCGATCTGGTGGTGGTGGCCCCCGATCCGCTGGCGCTGCAGATGCTGCGGGATGGGCTCAGGCCCCAGCAACGACCAAGCCGTGGTTTGCAGCGCCGTTGTCTCGACCGCCTGCGCAGCACCCAGGCGGTGTTCTGGAATTCGGCCGCGATCGGCGTGATCGCTGGTCCGATGGCGCCCCTGTTGCAGCGTTTCCAGGATGGTTGCCTCAGCATCGCCCTCGATGCCACGGGCGTGGTCTGGTCTGGCGAAGCGGCGGCCGTTGATGGTGTGCTCACCAGCGTGGCGGCCAGCCCCAGCTGGATCGAACCGCCGCGCCATGGGCCGCTGCCCCCCGATCAACTGCTGCAGATCGAGGGGGCGTCGCTCGATCTGTTGATCCAGGGTCTGCTTTCGCGTCAGATGATCCGGGATCCGCTGGCCAGCCGCTATGGGATCGACACCGACCGCCTGGAGCTGCTGCGTCGGGCTCCGTTCCAGCTGCGGCTGCGTCCCCGGCTCCAGGGGCCATTCCAGGCCTCCCTGGAGCTGCAGTTGCTGGCAGGCAAGGATCGGGCGGCCTGGCAGCAGCTGCTGGATCGGCTCAGCCGTTCCCTGCAGGAGCAGGGTCTGCGGCCGGCTGTCCAGGCTGGATCGCCAGCTTCAAGCGCCGCCAGCAGCCCCAGCCCGGCGGGTTCCAGCCCGGGGGGCTCCAGGCTGCAGCCCGCCACGATCGCCACGCCACGTGGTGCTGGCGGCGGCACCTTGAGTTCTTCCGCCACCTGGAGCCGGGCTGACGGCGTGATTGTGGGGGGCTGGCGCTGGCTGCCCGCTGGCAGTGGACAGGCCCAGCTGCTGTTCTTCCTCGGTCCCGTACCCCAGGCTCCCCTGGCGCCGATCGGCGGATCAGCCAACCCCTTGCCCGCCGCCGGTGGGCTGCTGCTGCGCAGTCGGCCCGCCGCTCTGGCTGCGCTCGAGATGTTGCCCGCCGATGTGCCGGAGTTGATGCGCCGCTCCAGCCAGCTGGAGATCGAAGCCCGGCTGGCAGGAGATCAATCGCTGCCGATCAGCCTGCTGACGGGACGCCTTCAGGTGACTCGCTGATCTGCTGGCGTTCGCGTCGGCGGCGGTCAGCGGCCACGGTTTCCTCCAGCAACTCCACCGCCTGGGCCAGTTTCTCCAGATTGGCGGTGTAGAGGCTGAGATCCTTATCGAGGCGATCACGCAGCAGGCCCATCGACTCGCCCACCTCGTGGGCAGCGGTGCGCAGCGCCTCGGGCTCGAGCGCTTCGGCGCCCTTGGCCTGTTGCAGCAGCGACAACAGGCCGACAGCCATCAGTCGCGAGTAATGAAAATCTTGGCGACGGATGCTGGCCAGGGCCTGAGCCACCGGAGCTGGAGCACCTTCTCCCTGGTGCTCGATCCACTGCTTCACCTCGTCCACGGAGTGGTCGCCCATGGCGGCCATCGCTTGGTCACGCTGCTGGCGCAGGCTGGCGGCGTCGAACCCGGAGCAGCTGCAAAGGGCCTCGAACAGGGGCAGCCGGTGCTGGTCGGGGCGGTAGCCGCGGCTGAAGCCGTCGAACACCTGGACCAGGCCAGTGGCGAAGAGGGAATCGGCCACAAAGCCGCTCTGGTGGCTCAGCAGGTGCAGTTCCACCAGCAGCTCATCCACCATCCGCCGGTACATCGGGCTGATGACGTGGGGGAAGGCGCTGTGGAACGCTCGCTTGCTGTCGGCAACAGTTCGGGCGTCGCTCACGCAGGTCGGCCATCAAGGTGCTGCGACCATAGCGCTGCAGCCCGAGCCGATGCACCGGTGGCTTCAGTAGGATTGAACAAGTTGTGCTGCAGCGGTCCATGATCCCGATTGTGATTGAGGAGTCGGGTCGCGGCGAGAGAGCTTTCGACATCTACTCCCGCCTGTTGCGGGAGCGAATCATCTTTCTTGGTGAGCCGGTAACGGCCGAATCGGCCAATCGCATCGTGGCGCAGCTGCTGTTCCTCGAGGCGGAAGACCCGGACAAGGACATCTTCCTTTATATCAACTCTCCTGGAGGCTCGGTGTATGACGGGCTTGGCATTTTCGATACGATGCAGCACATCAAGCCTGATGTGCAGACCGTCTGTGTCGGCTTGGCCGCCAGCATGGGAGCGTTTCTGCTGTGTGCGGGAGCCAAGGGTAAGCGCAGCAGTCTCACCCACTCCCGCATCATGATTCACCAGCCCCTCGGTGGTGCCAGGGGCCAGGCCAGCGACATCCGTATCCAGGCCGACGAGATTCTCTATCTCAAGGACAAGCTCAACCGTGAGCTGGCCGAGCGCACCGGCCAGCCCCTTGAGCGCATGCAGTCCGATACTGATCGTGACTTCTTCATGTCACCGGCTGAGGCGATGACCTACGGACTGATCGATAAGGTGATTGATAAGCGCACCGTGCGACCGGTCTGAGCTGCTGGTTGCCCAGGCCTGCTGTCCGAAAGGCACTCACTGCGGTGGGTGCCTTTTTGTTTGGTGTCTCTGGGGATATCGACCTGCTCAGCAGCGGTGTCTCGATTCCCGAGGCTGGACGATTCTCCACGATTTCAGACCGTGCCACCTATGGAGCCAAGAAAAAACCCACCTCAGAGGTGGGCTCTTTTTGGCAGGGATTGATAGCCTGTTGAAGGGTTTGGGCTGCGATCTGGGCTGGCTCCAGGCTGGCTTGTCGTGGCTCAGGCGGTTTGGGTGACAGTCTCCCGATCACTCACCACGGCCTTCAGGATTGGGCTGTAACGCTCCTTTTCGGGCACCTGGGTGAACTCAGCGACGACAGAACGGAACTCCTCGCCATTGAGCGTTTCCTTCTCAATCAGCAGTTCGACCAAACGATCGATGCACACCCGATTCGCTGCGACCAGTTTGACCGTATCGACATAGCAGGTCTGCACAATCTGACGCACCGCATCATCAATACGGCTGGCCAGGGCGTCGGATCCGTCATTGCGGGTCATCAGATCGCGGCCCAGGAACACCTCCTGATTGCCGGCTTCCAGCGAAAACTGGCCGATGTCGCTCATGCCGAAGCGGGTCACCATCTGGCGAGCAATCGAGGCCACCTGCTGGATGTCACCGCCGGCTCCGGTGGTCACTTCCGAATGGCCGAAAACCACATCTTCAGCGGCCCTACCGCCCAGGGCGCCCATGATGCGGGCCCGCAGCTGGGACCGGCTCACCAGCATCTGCTCCTCATCGGGAGAAAACCAGGTGAGTCCCTGGGCCTGACCCCGGGGAATCAGGGTGACCTTCTGGACCGGATCGTGATCCTTGATCAGGGTGCCAACAATGGCGTGACCCACTTCGTGATAAGCGATCAGACGCTTGCTGCGGCCATCGGTGAGTGGTTTGCCCTCCATGCCGGCAATCACCCGATCCACCGCATCATCGATCTCAGCCAGGCTGATCGCCTCCTTGCGACGCCGGGCCGTGAGGATCGCGGCCTCATTCAGCAGGTTGGCCAGGTCGGCGCCGGTGAAGCCGGGGGTGCGGCGGGCGATCGCTTCCAGGGAGACGCCGTCGGCCAGTTTTTTGTTGCGGGAATGAACTTCCAGAATCGAAAGGCGTCCTTTGATATCAGGAGGATCAACCTGCACCTGGCGATCAAAACGACCCGGCCGCATCAGGGCTGAATCGAGCACATCGGCGCGGTTGGTGGCGGCAATGATGATGATGCCGCTGTTGCCTTCGAAGCCGTCCATTTCGGTGAGCAGCTGGTTGAGGGTCTGCTCCCGTTCGTCGTTGCCGCCGCCGATCCCGGCGCCGCGCTGGCGTCCGACCGCATCGATTTCATCGATGAAGATCAGACAGGGGGTGTTCTCCTTGGCACGCTTGAACAGATCCCTCACCCGACTGGCCCCGACCCCCACGAACATCTCGACGAACTCCGAACCGGAGAGCGAGAAGAAGGGCACGCCGGCTTCGCCGGCAATCGCTTTGGCCAGCAGGGTTTTGCCGGTGCCTGGAGGGCCCACCAGCAGCACCCCTTTGGGAATGCGCGCGCCAACCGAGGTGAAGCGCTCCGGCGTCTTGAGGAAGGTGACCACCTCCTGCAGATCTTGTTTGGCTTCCTCCACACCAGCCACATCGTCAAACTTGACGCCGGTTTCGGCCTCCATGGCAAAGCGAGCCTTGGTCTTGCCGAACTGCATGGCCTGACCCGGACCACCGGGCATGCCGTTGGAACGGCGCGCCAGCAACACCAGGGATCCGATCAGCAGCAGCGGGAACAGCAGGTTGCCGAGCAGGCCGATCGCCGGCGGGGTTGTGCGGGGCGGATGAATGTCGAAGCTGATGCCTTGATCCTTGAGCTTGTTGATCAGTTCCGGTGCCAGGCCCGGCAGATCGACCCGCAGCTTCTGGACACGGTTGTCGAGATCAGGATCGACGGCTTCGATCACCGCTGTGCGTCCGCCGTCAAAAATGTCGACAGCCGTGACACGACCGGCTTCGACGTAATCGAGAAAGCGGCCATAGCTCATGCGGGCAACGGCGGCGTTGCGGGGCGCCACGGTTGGTCCACTGGCGGTGAGCTTGTTGGGCCCACTGCCGAGGAGCTGCCAGCCCAGGAAGAGCGCCACTCCGATCGGCAGCAGCCAGAGAGCCAGGAGTCGCCAGCGCTGATTCATGATGGGAGGAAATTGTTGAACAATCGTAACGGGGTGAGTCTTGGGATCGTGACGCCCCGAACCTTCCCAATCTGCCCCAGCGCCGCGCGGTTCAGCTGGCCTGCAACCAGGGAGTGAGTTCCGCTCCCTCCAGCAGCGGCTCACCGCTGGAGGGAGCGGCGGCTGGCGGCAGCGGCGCTTCAACGATCAACTCACCGGCGGGGACGGTTTCCACCAGCTCGGCGCCGCCGAGTCCGTGGGTCCAGATCTCGATTTCGCTAAGCAGCGGGCATTGGAAGCTGAGCAGCTCAAACGGGAAAACAACGCGCTCCAGATAAAACGCATGGGGCCCGCAACAGCGCAGGATCACCATGCGATCGCTGGCGTTGCGGTAACCACAATCCAAAAGGACCTCGAGCTCCAAGTTTCGAGACCAAGACAACATCCCCTTGATTTACCCACCGACCATCCCCGGCTGAAGGTGACCGTCGCCACGGTTTACCGGTCTTAATAATTTCTCCCTATTGTCACGGTCATTGGATTGGGGGCTGGCTTGTCGCGCCGTGTTGTCCAGGCCAGCGGACAGCACCCTGGGTTTTGGTTGCCCAAGCTCTGATCCCAGGCGGTTCGGGCGGTTCAGAGGCTGCGCAGGGCCACGATCGGGTCGAGCTTCGAGGCCCGGCGCGCCGGCACCACGCCGAAGAACAGGCCGATCGAGCCTGAGAGCAGCACGGTGCCAAGCACGGTGCTAGCGGCGATGCTGGCGGGCAATGGGGTGAAGGCCGCCACCAGGGCAACGGCGCCGATGCCCACGCTGCTGCCGATCACCCCACCCAGGCTGGCCAGTACGAGCGATTCGACCAGGAATTGCAGCAACACATCGCCGCTGCGCGCTCCCAGGGCTTTGCGCAGCCCGATCTCTTCGGTGCGCTCACTCACGGACACCAACATGATGTTCATGATGCCGATCCCACCGACCAACAGCGAGATCGTGCCGATCGCGCCCAGCATCAGGGTCAGTCCACCGGTGATGGTGCCGACGATGGTCTGGGCATCTTTCTGAGAGCGCACCGAGAAGTCGTCATCGCGCAGGATGCGATGGCGCTGGCGCAGCAGGTTGGTGATCTGAAAGCTGGCGGCGCCGGTGCTCTGCTCGTTCCTGGCCTCGACGCTGATGAAGCTGAGCGTGACGCCATAGGTGGGATCACGGCCACTGAGCCGACTCACCATCGTGCTGAGCGGGATATAGGCCACTTCATCCTGGTTGGCACCGAACACCGCCCCTTTGGGGGCCAGCACGCCGATCACTTCGAACGATTGGTCGCGGATGCGCAGCTGGCGGCCGATCGCATCGCCGGTCGGCATCAGCTTGTCGCGCAGATCGGGGCCGATCACCGCCACACTGCGCGCCCCTTTGACATCGGCGTCGCTGAGAAAACGGCCCTGGGCCACCTCGAAATTGCGCACCGGCAAAAAGTCGGGGGTGACGCCGGAGATCGTCGCCGTGGCGGCCAGGGAGCCGGCCTGTACCACGTCGCTGAGGGTGATCTGGGGCACGACGCGGGTGACGCTGGGCACCTGTTCAGCGATGGCCTCGGCATCTTCGAGCACCAGGGTTTTGGGGGTATCGATGCCCTGGCGGCGGGTGTCGTTGCGGCCGGGCACGATGAACAGCACGTTGGCGCCCAGGGTGCTCAGCTGACCGGCCGCCAGGTTCTGGGCGCCCTGGCCCACCCCCACCAGGGTGATCACGGAGGCATTGCCGATCACGATGCCCAGCATCGTCAGCAGGCTGCGCAGCCGATTGGCCTGGAGGGTGCTGAGGGCCATGCCCACGGTTTCCCGCAGCGGCAATTGATGGGCCATCGAACGGGCTGCCTGGATGGACGGGAAGTCTGGCGTGCTGGTTAACAACCTGGCCGCAGCTGGCTGCCCGCAGCTGGCTGGGCTGGGCTGCTAGAAGGCGGGCGTCGTGCCCATCTCGATCGGGCTGAGGGCGCCGCGATGAATCACACCGTCCTGTACGGCCAGGGTGACGATCTCGCCCTGGCGCAGGGTTGAGGTGGCATCGGCCACACCCACAATCGCTGGGATCCCCAGGGCAAGGGCCAGCACGGCCGCGTGACTGTCGCTGCCGCCCACTTCGCTGATCAGGCCGCTGCTGCGGCTGATCGCTGCCCGGAAGGCCTCGCTGGTTTCGCGCACCACGAGGATCTCACCTTCCTGGAGGGCAGCCGCTTCCTCCGGGCTGCCAGCAACGCGTACGCGGCCGTTGATCGAACCCGTGCCGACACCGATCCCGCGACCCAGCACCGCGGACACCAGACCGACCCGCACCAGGTCGGTGGAGCCACTGACGCCCTCGAGGGTGCCCTGGGTTTGCACCACCAGATCGCCCTCCTGGAGCCACCCCTTCTCCTGGGCCACACCCATCGCCACATTGAAGGTGCTGCCGGAGTTGATCTGCTCGGCGATCAACAGCGGGGTGACGCCCCAGACCAGCTGCAGCTGACGAGCCACGCCGACGTCGCTGGTGATGGCCAGGATCGGGGTGCTGGGCCTGAACTTGCTGACATTGCGCGCCGTGGAGCCGCTTTTGGTGAGCGGCAGAATCGCCGCCGCATCGAGTTGGCGGGCAATGCTGCTCACCGCCTGGCAGATGGCGTTGGGGATGGTGGTGGCCATGTGGCTGTCGAGCACCCGCTGCGGGTAATCGCGTTCGATGCGGCGGGCGATCTGGGCCATGGTGGCAACGGCTTCCACCGGAAAATCGCCGACGGCGGTTTCGTTCGAAAGCATCACGGCGTCAGTGCCATCGAGGATGGCGTTGGCCACATCGCTCACCTCAGCCCGGGTGGGCCGGGGACAGGAGGCCATCGAATCGAGCATCTGGGTGGCGGTGATGATCGGAATGCCGAGGCTGTTGGCCTTGCGGATCAGCTCCTTCTGCAGCAGCGGCACCTCTTCGGCTGGCATCTCCACGCCGAGGTCGCCACGGGCCACCATGACGCCATCGCAGAGCGGCAAGATGGCATCGATCGAATCAATCGCTTCAAACTTTTCGATTTTGGCCACCACCGGCGTGGTGTGGCCATGGGAGCGGATCAGCTCGCGAATCTCCTGCATATCGGAGGGATTGCGCACAAAGCTGAGGGCCACCCAATCCACGCCCTGGGCCAGGCCGAACTCCAGATCGATGCGGTCCTTGTCGGTGAGAGCGCGGATCGAGAGCTGGACGTCTGGGAAATTGACTCCCTTGTTATTGGAGAGAACGCCGCCGACGGTCACTTCACAGTGCAGGGTCTGCTGGGGGCGATCCACCTGTTTGACCACCATCTCGACCCGTCCGTCGTCGAGCAGAATCCGGCTGCCGGCGGTGACTTCATCGGCCAGGCCCTTGTAGGTGACCTGGGCGATCTCCTGGTTGCAGCTCACATCCCGCGATGTGAGCGTGAAGCTGTCACCATTGGCCAGGGTGATCGGGCCGCCGGCAAACCGACCCAGCCGGATCTTGGGCCCCTGCAGATCCTGGAGGATGCCGATGTTCACCCCCAGCTCGCTGGCCACCTGGCGGATGGTGACAATCCGGGCGGCATGTTCGCTGTGGTCGCCGTGGGAAAAGTTGAGCCGAAAGGTGGTAGCACCGGCCTCGATCAGGCGACGCAGCACTTCTGGTGATTCGGTGGCAGGGCCGATGGTGGCCACGATCTTGGTGCGACGCATGGATCGTGTCGGCCCTCAGGCATAGAGACGCAAGCGGGAAACTACCATCCGGCCACGACCCGACCCGGTTTCTCATGGACCTCCGCACTTATCAGGAGCGATCCCGTCAAACAGCCCTGTACCCGCAGGTGGGTCACAATCCGATTTATCCAACCCTGGGTCTGTGCGGTGAAGCCGGGGAAGTGGCCGACAAGATCAAGAAGGTGCTGCGCGATCGCGGCGGCGTCTTCGATGCCCAGATCCGTGACGACCTGCGGCTCGAGCTGGGGGATGTGCTCTGGTACGTCGCCCAGCTGGCCAGCGAGCTGAACCTCGATCTGGAGGACATTGCCGCGGCCAATCTGGCCAAGCTGGCCAGCCGGGCGGACCGTAACGTCATTGGAGGTAGTGGAGATCGCCGTTGATGTTCAAGTGCGATCCGTCCGCAGGCTCCGTTCTTGACCAGAGCCCACGGCGCCAGCGCCAATGGCGCCAGCGGCTTCGGTTTCCCTGCCTGGTGTTCACCGCTGACGGCGAGGGGGCTGGGCGCCGCACCAGGGCTGGTTTTGTTCGCCATTTGGTGCTGGCCCTTGCCCTGGGCTGCTTGCTGCTGCTGCCTGCGCCACCGGCCCTGGCGGCCGATCTTCAGGTCAGCGAGGTGCGTTTGGAGCGCTGTCCGGCCGACGATGTGGGCAGCCAGCCGGATCTGGATCGTCCAGCGGGGGCCAGTTGCTATGCCCTGCGCGGCGTGGTGCTGAATGCCGGCAAGCGGGCGGTGATCGATACCGATGTCTTCGCCCAGATCCTCGATGCCAGCGGCGAACCGGTGCTGCCGAACCGCACGCGGGTGGGCTCGATTGGCGATGTACCGCCGGGCCGTTCCAACTTCGCCCTGCGGCTGGCGGTGCCGGCGGGCACCCCCGGGCCGTTCAGCGTGCGCAACGCCAAGGCCCGCGGCTTTTCGGCACCGGTGCGCACCCGGGTAGCGGATGGCGAGGAGCGGCTGCCGCTGGAGCAGCAGCTCGCGCTTCAGTAACGACGGGGGCAGCTCAAGCGGCTGTCAAGCCCAGTGGCTGTCAAGCCCAGTGGCTGTCCAGCCCAGTGGCTGTCCAGCTCAGTGGCCTGGGCTGCTCGGCACGCCTGCTGCTCAGTAGGCCGAGCTAGCCAGGGTCATGGTGGCGCCATTGAGCAGGCTCTGGGCCAGTTGCAGGGCCAGAAAGGCCAGCAGCGCCGACAGATCAATCCCACCGATCGGCGGAATCAGGCCGCGGAAGGCGTTGAGATAGGGGTCGGTGATGGCGCTGACGCCGGCGAGCAGCGGATTGCTCCAGTCCAGATTGGGGAACCAGCTCAGCAGCACCCGCACCAGCAGGACCAGCAGGTAGATGCTCAGGGTTTGGGCAAGCACCTGGAGCAGAAAGATCAGAACACTCATGGGCGGGCTGCAGGTGGGGAGCCTCCTGGGTGGAGGGGAGCCGAAGAACACCTGCAGACTCTATGCAGTCCCGGCCGCGCTGTTCAGGCCGCCTGGCGTCGCGGCTGGCTGAGCTCCTCGGCGCTGACGGCGAAGGTGCGGTGAAATTTCTCGCTGAGACTCAGCCAGTAGGAGCGGCCCTCGCTCTGGCGACGGCGTTCGATGAACTCCTGCGCCAGCAGCTCCTTGATGTGGTCGTAGGCACCGGAGCCGCGCAGATCCACCAGCTCCGATTGCAGGATCCGTTTTTTGAGTGCAATCGTGGCCAGGGTGCGCAGGGTGGCGGTGGAGAGATCCACCGGCAGCAGGCTCTGAACCAGATCACCGAGGCTCTCGCGCAATTGGAGGCTGTAGCGCTGGCCCTCCTGACGGATTTCCAGTGCCGTATCGCGATGGGCGTAATCGGTCATCAAGGTGATCAGGGCCAATTCGGCCTGGTCACGGTCGAGGCCGGCGATCTCGGCCAACTCGGCCAGGCTCAGGGGCCGGCCCTTGAGATAAAGGATCGCCTCCAGTCGGGCCGGCAGCGACAGGCTGCTGAGGGCAGCCGTGGAGGCCCGGGCCGCTGCTCCCAACACGGCCGGCACAGACGCGCTCAAGACCGGCTCAGCCGGGGCCGGCTCGGCCGGGACCGATTCGGCCGGGGTCGACTCGGCCGTGGTCGGGGCCTTGGCTGGATCTGAAGCGATGCTCTCCAGGCTGAGTGCCGCCGGAGGGGCCTGGTGCAGCCGGTCCCTGGCCAGACCACGCCCGCCTTTGCCCCTTGGTCGGGCCTGGGCTGCGGGGGGCTGGTCCTGGTTGGCTGCCGGCGGGGGATCCCGCCGCTCAGGCGCTGCCGCCGTTTGCTCCAGCTTTGCGGTTTGGTTGGCCGTGACGCCGATCACCAAGGGTCGAGCGTTGCTGGGCGCAGCCTCAACGGCTGGGTCGTGGATCGACAGGCGATCAGGGACGCTGCGATCCCCGAAGAACTGGATCCGCTGGCCGGCGGTTTTGGCGAGGCTGTCGCCAGGTTCAGCCCTCTGGGCCAAGGCCGGTTCGGTTGACAATCCCGAACTCGCAGCTTCGCGGCCCGTGGGGCCTGAATCGGGGGTGCTGGGCATGGCGAAGCTCCTGCACGCACTGGGTCAACGGTATCGCGCCCCTCAGGGGCCCACCATGGTGGGCAAGCTCTGGCGCCCCTCCCCCAGGAACAGGCGGTAGGCGGGGTTGTTGGTTTCCTCCCAGTGCTGGTAAGGCAGTTCGATCAGAAAGGCCTGCCACTCCGCCAACTCCGGCACCGGCACCTGAACCCCCACCACGATCCGGCCCACATCGGCGCCGTGGTTGCGGTAATGAAAAATGCTGATGTTCCAGTTCGGATGCAGGGAGCTGACGAAGGCCATCAGCGCCCCGGGCCGCTCTGGGAACTCAAAGCGATACAGCAACTCTTCCCCCTGCTCCCTGGCACAGCCAGCGCTGGCCGGCAGCCGGCCGCCCACCATGTGGCAGAGATGCAGCTTGGCCAGCTCGTTGCCGGAGAGGTCGAGGCAGGGGAAGCCCTGGCTTTCCAAATCGCGGCGCAGTTCGGCCGTATCGGCCGGCCCGCTCACCTGCACCCCCACAAAGAGATGGGCCAGCTTCGGGTCGGCTAGCCGGTAGCTGAACTCGGTGAGGCTGCGCTGGCCCAGCAGGCCACAGAAGCGGCGCAGGCTGCCGGGTTGCTCCGGGATCTCCACAGCCAGCAGCGCTTCGCGCTGTTCCCCCAGTTCGGCCCGTTCGGCCACGAACAGCAGCCGGTCGAAGTTCATGTTGGCGCCGCAGGCCACCGCCACCAGGGTGCGGCCCTGCAGCTGGCGTTGCTGCACATCCTTTTTCATGCCGGCGATCGCCAGGGCCCCGGCCGGCTCGAGGATCGAGCGGGTGTCCTCGAACACGTCCTTGATGGCGGCGCAGATCTCGTCGGTGTCCACGGTCACCATTGAATCGACGTACTGCTGGGCCAGGGCGAAGGTGAGTTCCCCCACCTGGCGCACGGCCACCCCATCGGCGAACAGACCCACCTGGTCCAGCCTCACCCGCTTGCCGCTGGCCAGGGAGCGGGTCATGGCGTCGGCATCGATCGGCTCCACCCCGATCACCTCCACCAGCGGCCAGAGACTCTTGACGTAGGCGGCGATGCCGGCGATCAGGCCGCCGCCGCCCACGGCCACATAGATCGCATCCGGCGGCTGGGAGCACTGGCGCAGGATTTCCAGGGCGATGGTGCCCTGGCCGGCGATCACGTCCGGGTCGTCGAAGGGGTGGATGAAGGTGAGCCCCCGTTCCTGCTCCAGCTCCCGGGCCCGCCCGTAGGCTTCGTCGTAGGTGTCACCGTGCAGCAGCACCTCCGCGCCCCGGGCCGCCACCGAGCGCACCTTCATTTCGGGAGTGGTGACGGGCATCACGATCACGGCCGTGCAGCCCAGCCGCTGGGCGGCGAGGGCCACGCCCTGGGCATGGTTGCCGGCGCTGGCGGCAATCACGCCGCGCGCCAGTTCTTCGGCCGAGAGGCCCACCATGCGGTTGTAGGCGCCGCGCAGCTTGAAGCTGAACACCGGCTGCAGGTCTTCCCGCTTGAGCAGCACCTGATTACCGAGGCGTCGCGAGAGGTTGGGGGCTGGATCCAGGGGGGACTCGATCGCCACGTCGTAGACGCGGGCCCGCAGGATCCGTTGCAGATAGGGGCTGGCCAGCGGGTATCCCGCCGGACCGAACGGATTGGCGATCGATTCCTTCATTCAGCGAGTCTGGCAATCAACCAGCCCAACGGACCTCGATGTCGCCGGTTGCCAGAGGGCAAGCCGTAGATTGCCCTTCACGGTCGTCGAGCGGGTATGCATCCAAGTGAGCTGAGCCATCCCAACCAACTGCATGGCCTCAGCATCGCTGAACTGGAAGCCGTCGCTCGCCAGATCCGGCACAAGCATCTGGAAGTGGTTTCCACCAGCGGCGGCCATCTCGGTCCCGGCCTCGGGGTGGTGGAACTCACCCTGGCTCTGTACCAAACCCTCGATCTCGACCGCGATCGGGTGGTGTGGGACGTGGGCCACCAGGCCTATCCCCACAAGCTGCTCACCGGTCGCTGGCAGGGCTTTCACACCTTGCGCCAGCAGGGCGGCGTGGCTGGTTATCTCAAGCGCAGTGAAAGCCGCTTCGACCACTTCGGTGCCGGCCATGCCTCCACCTCGATCTCGGCGGCCCTGGGCATGGCCTTGGCCCGCGATCAGCGCGGTGAAGACTTCAAATGCGTCGCCGTGATCGGCGATGGCGCCCTCACCGGCGGCATGGCCCTGGAAGCGATCAACCATGCCGGCCACCTGCCCAAAACCCGGCTGCTGGTGGTGCTCAACGACAACGACATGTCGATCTCAGCGCCGGTGGGAGCGCTCTCGACCCACCTCAACCGGATGCGCCTCAGCAAGCCGGTGAAGTTCTTCTCCGGCAACGCTGAAGAGGCGATCAAGCACCTGCCGTTCATGCACGGTGAACTGCCGCCGGAGCTCAAGAACCTCAAGGAGAGCATGCGTCGTCTGGCCGTGCCCAAGGTGGGGGCTGTGTTTGAGGAGCTCGGCTTCACCTACATGGGCCCGATCGATGGCCATGACATGGCCGAGATGATTCGCACCTTCCAGGCCGCCCATCAGGAGGAGGGTCCGGTGCTGGTGCACGTGGCCACCACCAAGGGCAAGGGCTACGCCTTTGCCGAGGCCGACCAGGTGGGCTACCACGCCCAGTCCGCCTTCGATCTGGCCAGTGGCAAGGCCTATCCCTCCAGCAAGCCGAAGCCGCCCAGCTGGAGCAAGGTCTTTGGTCAGACCCTGGTGCGCATCTGTGAGCACGACCCCCGGGTGGTGGGGATCACCGCGGCGATGGCCACCGGCACCGGCCTCGATCTGCTCGAGAAGGCCCTG
>CAIZOZ010000119.1 GCA_903934745.1 uncultured cyanobacterium | reverse complement strand
CGCCTCGATGCGCCCCAAGGCGACCTCCCCCTTGCCGTGGGCGAGCACCCCGGTGATCGACACCGGAAAGAGATGGTCGTACAGCCAGTCGCGGTGTTCCGGATCGCGGCGCTCCAGGCCGGGGATGGGGGTGAGCCAGGTGGTCATGGGTTGGCTGCTGAACGGTGAAAGGTTGAGCCGCATCGGGACGAGGACCGCAGTACCCGGTGTTTGCCGATCGTCCGGCGTTTGCCGACGTGTGGATCGGCAATCAGATCGACTGCGGCACAACTGATCTCGCTGGTTGCCGATTTGCCGATTTGCCGACACCCCCCATGGGTGTCTTCGAGCTGAGGCCCAGGGAGACAGGAGATCAGCGAGAAAGAGGAGAAAGGATCGGCAAACATCATCTTTTCCCTCACTTCCATTCTCCTGCAAGCGATCTCGTTGCCGATCGCCTATCGGCAAACTGTCGGCAACGGATCGGCAAATCGGCAGTCACGGCAGTTCTCCGGTCGCCTTGTAGGTGGGTGTCCCGCGCGTGCTGTGCTCTACCTCGCCGACGCCAAGGTCCGCCAGGGCTTCCATCGCAGCCGCCGCGACAGCGGAGTCGATGTCTCGGCGCTGCGCCTTGGTGAGGCGCTTGGCGATGTCGTGCCAGGAAGCCGCGCCCTTCGCAAGAGCGATGCCATGGATCAGCCGCATCAGGTCGTTGGCGCCTTCAGCCACCTTCTGGTGCAGGCCCATCGTCCAGGTGTTGATGTGATCGACCAGAACGCAGGCCCGTTCCATCACCTCGAGGGACACCTGCTGGCTGTGCCAGCCATCGGCGCAGCCTTGATGGAGCAGGTGAAGCAGTGCGGCGACGCGGAGTGCCTTGCCGGCAGCCTTGCCGATCAACGCTCCCTGGGCGGGGATGGTGGTGCGGTGCACATCCGCCTGGCAGCGGGCCTCGTAATGGACGAAATACCGGCGCGCCTCGGGCGCGAGCGCCAGGGACAGGCGCGGCTTGGTATACACGTAGCGACAGAGTGACTCCAGCAGTTGGCTGGCCCAGGTGGCTTCCTGCTGCTCCTGCTTCGTCTCGAACTCCGGCAGCGGCACCACCCGCTCAGGGAGGGGAATGAACAGGAAGCGCGCCCAGAGCCCCGAAGCATCGCCGTTGGCCACGAGCGCCTCGAGGATCGCCGGCTGGATCGTGCCGCAGATCGAGAGCTGGCAGCGTTCGTAGAAGCGGCCACCACCGGCTTTGGTGATGCGCAGGGAGGAGAAGCCGGAACCGTCGTAGGCCTCCAGCAGCTGTTCCTCATCGGAGCCGCGACCGGAGCGATAGGCGTTGAGGTTGCCGAACATGCCGGCCAGCTCATCGCGATGGATCAGCAGGCCCAAGCCGCGTTCCTCCTGTAGCTGCAGCTGTTCGGCGAGCGCCTCGGCGGTGAAGTCCGACACCATCAGATGGACAGGCTTGGGCTCGGGGGTGCGCTCGCTGGCCTTGACGCCGCGGTTCTGCTCCTCCCAGGCCCGGTAGGCGCGCTTGTTCTGTCTGGCCAACTCAAGGCGCAGCTCATGGAGGGGATCCAGCACCAGCAGGCGCGAGACGGGCGTTTTCTTGGCGCCGGAGCGCGCGACCAGACAGCCGTAGAGGTTGAGCGGCACCCGGTAGCTGGCGGCTTCTGAGGCGACGACCTGGGTGCCGAGCTTGACGACGCCGGAGACGGCGACGAGGAAGCACATCAGCGCGGTGACGTCATCGGCCGGGAGCGACCGGCAGCGGATCCGCAACGCAGCCGCCAGCGACGGTGGACAGATCCAGTCGAGCGTCAACGCCTGCGACAGATCACGGCGATCCTGCGCCGCCTTGATGGTGGCCACCTCGGCGGCGATCGCCTGGGCCGCGTCCTGTTCGGCCTCGATGGTGCGCAGCAGGTTGCGCAGGTCATAGGCACTGCGATCGGCCAGATCGGCGAGCTCAAGCACCAAGGCCTCAAGGTCCTGGCGTGAAGCGCCATCGGTGACGGCACGGTGCAGCCGCTCCCGCACCTGCTCCAGGGTGAGCCTGGCCGGAGATTCCGGCTTTGGTGGGTCGGCCTTGTCAGGTAATGAGCACTGGTCGATGAACAAAATTAAAGTGGCCAGCTACGAACGTCTCACCAACGGCCAAGATCGCCCCTCCGCACCTTACGGTGGTGTGGGCACCAGTTACGCCGCACCTATCGTAGCGGGCTATATCTCGCTTTGGCTGTCCCACTGGCCCGAAAAAACAAGGGCGCACTTTTTGAACGAGTTAGACCGGTTGACGCGTCGCGTCGAACCGGTACCGGCCTGCTCTACCTGTACGCCGCGTGGCTTGTCCAACATGAGGGACTTGAACGCACCATGACCCCCAGGGTGTAGTTGAACTGCATGCGAGGCCTATCGGCCCAGCGCATTCAGATTGAGTGGTCAGCGGAAAAAACTGAATTTTATTGATTTTTAAGTTTTAAATGACTGCTGTATAAAAAACCATAT
>CAIZOZ010000118.1 GCA_903934745.1 uncultured cyanobacterium | reverse complement strand
CGGCTGCAGAAGGATCTGGCCAAAGTGGACAAAGAGATCGCCGGCCTGGCCGGGCGCCTCGCCAATCCCAACTTCGTCGGCAAGGCACCGCCGGAGGTGGTGGCCGAATGTCAGGCGAATCTGCTGGAGGCCGAGGCCCAGGCCCAGTTGGTGCGCGGGCGGTTGGCGGAGCTGGGGTGAGGGAAAATTTGCCTGGCCCACAGCCCCTGCAGGCTTCAGCGCTGTTTGCTACGCCGCTGTGGAGCTTCCGGCATCCTGATCTGGATCAACTTCAGTTCTGGCGCGATCACGTGCTTGGGCTCGAGTGCAAGGACAGGGCGGGATTGCAGCTCACCAATCAGGGCGGCTGGCACAGCCAGAACGACTTGCTGGCGGATCCAACTCTGGGATCGTTGTTTCAGTGGATGGCCACCTGCATCCAGCAGGCCATGGGTGAGTTCGGGTGGGACATGAGCAAGGCCACACCTTGCTTCAACAATGCCTGGGCGATGGTGAACCGGGAAGGACATTCCGTCAGGGCCCATCTGCACCCGAACAGTCTGTTCAGTGGTGTGGTTTACCTCGCGGCGCCCGAAGACTGCGGGGCCATCGCCTTTCTGGATCCACGCTCGGGTGCCCAGGTGCTGCTGCCACCGCTGCTGCCAGCGGCTGGTGCCTATGCTACGGGACGGATTCTGCGTCAGCCGCAGCCAGGTCTGATGTTTCTTTTCCCGGGCTGGCTGTGGCATGAGGTGGAGCGAAGCCGTAGCTCACAACCCAGGATTTGTGTCAGCTTCAATATCGGCATGCGGGTCGTGGGCGCCGGGGGGATGGCCCAGGCCTGAGATGCCCTGGGGTCAGGGTCAGGGTGGGTGCATGCGACGGATAAAGCAATAGTTAATCGGCTCTTATCCGCTCCATAACCTTGGGGCTACAATGTGTCGCCCAGTACGGTCTATTGGTGTTCTGCAGTTCGTGGGATGTCCTCTTGTGTTGATGAAATGGGGGTCGAGTTGTCTTCTCCTCCCCCGGCATGTCCTCACCCAAGGCAGGTCCTATTTCCAGAATCGATCTGGGTGGCGCCGAGATCGCTGCCCACTCCTCTGTCCATGACGTGGCGCTCGTGGTGGGAGGCGACAACAAGCTGCGCCTTGTCAATCTCGCCGATATCCTTAATCCCAAGCTGATCACTTCTCTCGAGCTTCCCGCTGATGCCCAGAGCGTCGCGGTTGCCGGTGATCTGGTGGCGGTGGCTCTGGTCAATTCAGCTGACAAAGCGCTGAACGGCAGCGTTCGTTTCTTCCGTCTCTCCGGAACAGGGGCCAGCGCAACCCTCAGCCCATTGGGCGATCTGCCTGTTGGAGCCTTGCCGGACTCGGTCGCCTTCAATGCTGCGGGTACCACGTTGGTGGTAGCCAATGAGGGTGAGGCCATCGATAGCACGACGACGGATGCGGAAGGCAGCATCTCCATCATCAACGTGGCCGGTTTCGGCCCCGCCACGGCCGATGTGACCGGCTTCACGGTCACCACTCTGGGCTTCCAGGCTTACAACAACCAGAAGGTGAAGCTGGAACTGCTGGGTATCCGGCTGAGTGAAGGAACGCCGGGTGCAACGGCAGCGCAGGATTTTGAACCGGAAGCGATCGCCATTGTTGGCAACACTGCCTATGCGACGTTGGGGGAGAATAACGCAATTGTTCAGATTGATCTTGCAGCTAAGAAAATTGTCGATATCTGGAGCCTCGGCATTAAGGACTGGAGTCGTGGCATCCCTGAAGCCACCAATTATGCCTTCAATCTTGTCTACACCGGCACTCGCCCCGATTTCAACGCCAATGGCAGCGTCGATCCCGGTGAGGTAATCGGTGGCGGCCTCTCCGGTCTTTGGTACCAGGGATCGGAAGCTGGCACTGAGTTCTACCTCACGATTAGCGACCGGGGTCCCCAGGCTGCCAATATCGGTGACCGCAGCAACGACAATCCTAACGATCCAAATAAGGGCCAGAAGATCTTTGATGATCCCGATTTCGCCCCCACGGTCTACCGCCTGGCCAAAATCGGCGATTCCGTCACGGTGGTTGACACGATCAGCCTCAAGGTGCCCGATGGCAGCGGCGGTTTCCGGTCGGCCACTGGTATTGGCGAGCTCACCGGTATAGACGACAAGGCCTTCGCTCTAGTGACCACTGGCAATGGCATTGCCGGTGATCCAAACCAATACAATGTCTATGCCCAGGTGGCCTGGGATGCCTTCGGCCTCGACACCGAATCGATCAACTATTTTTCAGTTGCCGGCTTGAATGGCGGCAACCCGGTGTTCGCCGTTTCCGATGAATACAGGCCCCAGGTGGCCCTGTTCGATGCCGCCACCGGCAACCTGATTCAGCGCTTCGTTCCCAGCAACACCAACTACGCGGCCGTCACCTACGAGGCGAATCGCGGCGATGTGGCGGGCTACACCTCCTTCACCCTGCCCGCCGTCTATGGCGACCGTCAGGCCAATCGTGGTTTCGAGGGCATGACCCTCAATTCCAAGGATGGCCTGCTCTATGCCTTTGTTCAGAGCCCCCTGCGCCCGGCTGGCTACAAGGACAAGGAATTCATCCGGATCCTGGCCATCAATCCAGTCACCGGTGAGCCTGTTCACGAATATCTGAGTCTGCTGCCGGTTGAGGCTGGTCAGGACAAAATCGGCGACGCGGTGTATGACGCCGATCGCGATAGGTTCGTGATCATCGAGCGCGACGGCGAACTCGGTGTCACGGCCAACAAGTCGATCACCGAGATCAGCCTCAAGGGTGCCACCGATACCCTCGACTACACCCTGGCCCAGAACGGTAAGAGCTGGGCTGCAGTGCTGGACGGCAAAACCCAGCCAGAGCTGGTGGACCTCAAGACCACAGCATTCGGCAGCATTGCTGATCTGCTGGCTGCCCAAGCGATCGCGATGGCGGATCGTGAGGAGCTGTTCAACCTTTCCAGCGTGCTGGGGGCCAATCCCGACTTCGACAAGGCTGAGGGTATTGCCCTCAAGCCCGATGGCTCCCTGGTGTTTTCCTTCGATAATGATTTTCTGAAGGTGAGCGGCCGTGCCGACAACATCCTCACCGAGGTGAGCTTCATCCCCACCCCGATTGATACCAACGATAAGGATAAGACAGCTGACGCCATCGCCATCCGCAATCTTTATGGTCTCACCATGGCTGACGGCCTGGACGCCTTCAGCCAAGGCGGGCAGACCTTCGTCATCGTGGTGGGTGAAGGTGATGATCGCGCCGGCGATGACCCCAACAGCATCAGCACGCCCGACAAGGCTCGGGCCGGCAGCGTGCCGGGCGCTGATACCGATAACCTTGGCACTCGTCTCAATTTGGTGACCACTGAGGGTGATTACAACGCTGATGGGATTCTGGATCAGGCTTATGGCTTGGGTAGCCGCGGCTTCCGTATCTACGACCAGAATCAGAATCTGATTTCTGATTCTGGCAATCAACTGGAGGAATTGGCCAAGCAGCTGGGTGTTTACGACGATAGTCGCAGCGATGATAAGGGTACCGAGCCTGAGATGGTGATCACCCAGGTGATCAGTGGTCGTCGCTATGCCTTCATCGGTCTGGAGCGTGCAGCTACGTCTACCGTTGTTGTCTATGACATCACCGATCCCTATCAGCCGGTGTACGTAACGGCGTTGCTTTCGCAGGACTCAATCTCGCCGGAGGGTGTGAAGTTCATCAGCACCGAAACCTCCGGCGCTGGCTATCTGATGGTGGCCAACGAAGTGTCGGGAACTCTGGAGTTCTTCCGTTTTGGGGACGTGCTCTCGGCTGCCGATCAGAATCAGTTCAACGGCGGCAGCCTGCCCGAGATGCTGCTGCCTGTGGCTGGCAGTGGCTTCCGTACCGATGCTCTTTACACCATCGGCGCTGGTGATGCCGGTAAGATCACCGGCATTCCAGACGGCCTGGGTGCATATCGGATCAATGATGAAACGATCCGCATTCTGATCAACAGTGAGATCGGTAACGAGAAGGGTTACAGCTATCTGCTGGAAAGCGGTGCCGAGCTAGTGGGTGCGCGCATCAATTACATCGATGTGAACAACGCCGGCCAGGTGGCGGGTGGCGGTCTTGCCTATGACACCATCTACGACCGCAATGGTGAACTGGTCACCGATGAGGCCCAGGTGCGCGGGCCTGGCATCACGGCTGGCGGTCTGAACCGCTTCTGCGCTGCCAATCTGGTGGAGGCCAACACCTTTGGAGTCGGTATGGGTGCGGCGGACCGCCTGTTCCTGCTGGGTGAGGAGTTCACCAATGGCACCATGTGGATCCTCGACGTGAATGAGGGCGAGCTGTGGGCTGCCCCGGATCTGGCTTACGGCGGCTGGGAGTCGGCCACGCTGGTCGATACCGGCAGTGCCGACACTGTTGCCTACTTCATGGGTGACGATGGTCCGGCTGGTGAAGGTGCTCCTCTTTATCTGTATTTAGGTGCCAAGAAAGCCGACGGTAATGTGCTGGAGCGCAATGGCCTGGTGGGCGGCCAGCTCTACTACTGGAAGTCCAACACGGGTGTTCGCAACGAGGATGGCCTGGCTGAGGGTGGTACCGACGCTGGTATCTGGGTGGCGATCAACGCCCAGGACGCCAGCAAGGCTGGCCAGGACGGGTATGACGCCGAGGGCTACAAGCTTGGCCCCACCCTGCGAACGGAGGTGTTCAACGGTGGTGGCTTTATGGGCTATCGGGTGGAGGACGTGGACTTCAACCCCAACGATTTCAGCCAGATTGCCTTCAACACCACAGGCGGTGGAAAGAATGTCAGGGCTGGTGACGACAAGTTTGGTTCGATCTGGACTCTGGATGTGGCCTTCAATGCCGGCGGCACCGCTCCGGTGAGTGCTGCTCTCAAGCACCTCTACGACGGTGATGCGGCGGACAACCAGCAGCTGGGTGTGCGCAGCCCCGACAACCTGGCCTGGTCGGCTGATGGCTCCATCTATGTGAACGAGGACCGCTCGACCCCCTTTGAGGGGACGGAGGCTTCCGTTTGGAAGGTGGATTCCAAGACGGGAGACGCCGAGCGCATCTTGGTGATGAACCGTGATGCGGCGCTGCCTGAAGGTCAGACTGACAAGGAGGCCGGCAGCCTCGGTGCCTGGGAGAGCAGCGGCATCATTGATGTCTCCGAGCTCTACGGCAACACCCCCGGCACCGACTTCTTCACCGTGGCTCAGGCCCACGGCGTGACCGGTGGCGCCATCGACGACCTCAACCTTGTCGAAGGTGGGCAGATTCTG
>CAIZOZ010000117.1 GCA_903934745.1 uncultured cyanobacterium | reverse complement strand
CCAGCACCTCGAGGATGCCGGTACGGCTGGGATTGAGCCCCACGTTCTGCACGGTGAGATCGGCGCCAGGGGTGATCGCCGCGGCCACCAGCCAGAAGGCGGCTGAACTGATGTCGCCCGGCACGGTCACCGCCTGGCCACGCAGGCTGGCGCCAGGCCTGACCGTGACTTCGGTGCCACCGGCTCCGTGGACTTCCAGGTCGGCGCCGAAGGCCCGCAGCATGCGCTCGCTGTGGTCGCGGGAGAGGGCCGGTTCGATCACCGTGGTGGGCCCGGCGGCGGTGAGGGCCGCCAGCAGCAGGGCGCTCTTCACCTGGGCGGAGGCCACCGGTGTGCGGATCGTGGCGCCCTGCAGGGCGCGGCCCTGAATCGCCAGCGGCGCCAGCTCACCGCCACGGCGACCGGCGATCGTGGCGCCCATCTCGGCCAACGGTCCGGCGACCCGACGCATCGGTCGCCGCCGGAGCGAGGTATCACCCGTGAGCACGAAATGGCGGCCGCTGCGCCCCGCCAGCAACCCCAGCATCAGCCGCATCGTGGTGCCGGAGTTGCCGCAGTCGAGGATGTCGGCCGGCTCCTGGAAACCATCAAGGCCCACTCCGCGCACCAGCACGGGTTGATCCATCGCGATCGCCGACACCTCCACGCCCATGGCCCGCAGGCAGGCGGCGGTGCTGAGCGGATCCTCCGCCGGCAGCAATCCCTCAATGCGGGTTTCGCCCTCAGCGATGGCGCCGAACAGCAGGGCCCGGTGCGAAATCGACTTGTCCCCCGGCACCTTGACGCTGCCCCGCAGGCTGGATCCCGCCGGCAAGCGCAGCTCCGATGTCAGCAGGGCGGCACCACTGCCGGGACTGGGCAGCGGGCCTGAAAGCGCAATCTCGGGGCTGGGCACACCGGCAGCGGCAGGGAGGAGCCGATCCTATGGAGCCGGTCCGGTCACGCTGATGCCAGCGGCCCGCAGACTGGCCGACAGTGACCACACCTCCACCAGCAGCGCATGCCAGGGAGTGATCGTGGCCATGTCCAGCGCCATCGGGGCCGGCGTGGCCGCCCGTAGGGCCCGGGCCGCCCGCAGTTCGGCGCGAGCCTCCAGCAGCCTGCCCTCAAGGCTCAGCTGGGCCGCAAGCGACAACACCCGCTCCGGACAGTGCTGCAGCAACAGCAGCCCCCGCTCGAAGGAGGCGGCGAAATCATCCAGCAGCGGATTGAGCACCTGCTCCAGCAGGGCAGCGGGATCAGGAAGGGCGTCCTCGGATGGCATCGGGTCAGCCTAGAAGGACTGGTCTGGACTGTGCCGGGGAGCGCTTTCAGCCCAGCAACAGGCCCCCATCGTCGCTGAGGGCCGCCCGGGCACTGCGCAGATCGTGGTGCAGTTCTTCAAGGGTGAAGCGGGCCAGTTCCCGTTCCAGGGCCTGCTGCAGGCGACGCTCCAGGGCCGCCGTCACCTGGGCGGCCGCCTCGGGGCTGGCGCCACTGGCCGTCGCTGGCAGCGCCATCTCAGCCAATCCCTGCTCGGCGATTCCGGGGACAGCAGTCCGATGGCCATGGCCGGCGTTGGCGCCCGGCCCGAGGCGACTGGCGGCGATGGCCGCCAGGATCGCGGCCAGGGGAATCGCCGCGGCGGGACGGGCCAGGCGGTAGCCACCCTGGCGGCCGCGGCGGGCCTCCAGCAAGCCGGCGCGGCGCAGCCGCAGCATCAGCTGTTCCAGCAGGGGCTCGGGCAGCTGCTGGGCTGCGGCCAGATCAGGCACCGAACGCCAGCGCTGCGGTGCCTCGGCCAGCTCGAGCAGGGCCCGGATCGCGTGGATGGCGCTGCGGCTGAGCATCGGGCCAACCCCGTTCAGCCCCTCACCGTCGCCGCCAGCCGGGCCAGCAGGGCCTCGAGGGTGTAGCCGAACAGGGCCGGATCGGGCTCCTCCTGGCCGAGATCGGCCAGGCCCAGTTCGGCCCAGCGTCCGTCCACCCGGGCCTCGAGCTCGGCGGGGCGGCTCAGCGGTTCGCCCCAGTCGTGCCGTTTCTCCGGGCCGATCTTGGTGGTGGCGTCGATCGCCAGCCGGCCTCCCAGCCCCAGGCGCTCGCTGGCGAAATCGAGCGAATCAAAGGGGGTGTCCTCGAGCACGAACAGATCCCGCTGGGGATCCACCTGGGCGCTGATCGCCCAGATCACCTGGCGCGGATCGCGGATGTTGATGCTCTTATCCACCACCACCACGAACTTGGTGTAGGTGAACTGGGGCAGGGCACTCCAGAAGGCCATCGCCGCCCGCTTGGCCTGGCCCGGATAGGCCTTGTCGATGGCGATCACCGCCAGCTTGTAACTGAGGGCCTCCATCGGTAGGAAGAAATCAACGATCTCCGGGATCTGCTGGCGCAGGATCGGCGTGTAGATCCGATTGAGGGCGATGGCGAGCATCGCCTCCTCTTTGGGGGGACGGCCGCTGAAGGTGGTGAGGAACACCGGATCGCGCCGGTGGGTGATGCAGTGGAAGCGCACCAACGGCGACTCCTCGGCGTTGCCGTAGAAGCCCATGTGATCGCCGAAGGGGCCATCGGCCAGCTGCTCGCCAGGGGTGATCGTGCCCTCCAGCACGATCTCGCTGTGGCTGGGCACCTCCAGGTTCAGGGTTTTGCACTTCACCAGCCGCACCCCTTCGCCGGCATAGAGCCCGGCGAACAGCCATTCACTCAGCTGCACCGGGATCGGCGTCGCCGCCGCCATGATCACTAGCGGATGAACGCCGATGGCGATGGCGATCTCCAGTTTCTTGCCCATGGCTGCCGCCTTGCGCAGATGGCGGGCCCCACCGCGCACACTCAGCCAGTGCACGGTCATCGTCGTGGCGGACTGTTTCTGCAGGCGGTAGACGCCCACATTCGGCACCCCGGTTTCCGGATCCTTGGTGATCACCAGCCCCAGGGTGATCACGCCGCCCGCATCGCCCGGCCAGGGCCGCAGCAGGGGCAGGTTGTCGAGATTCAGCTGCTCCCCTTTGAGCACCACCTGGTGGCAAGGGGGGGTGAGATCGCGGTCGGGCCGGGCTTTGACCAGATCCCAGAGCACGCCGGCAAAGGTCTTCAGCTCGCCCAGGCCCTTGGGGGGGCGGGGCTGCTGCAGCAGGGCCAGCCGTTCACCCAGGCCCTCCAGCTCCTCGGGGCGCTCCATGCCCATGCTCCACACCACCCGCTCCACCGTGCCCAGCAGGTTCACGGCCACCGGCATCGAGGAGCCGATCACGTTTTCGAACAGCAGGGCCGGCCCACCGAGCCCCAGCACCCGGTCGGCGATCGCCGCCAGCTCCAGGTCGGGGTCCACCGGCGCTGTGATCCGACGCAGCTGGCCGCGTTGCTCCAGCAACCGCAGAAAATCACGCAGGTCGCGCTGGCGACCGGGCTTGGCTGGGGTCGGGGCGATCGGGCCGCCTGCCTCTGTGCTGCTGGTCGCCACCGCGCCTTCTTCTGCCTGGGACTGCTTACTGTGACGCACCTCTCATCGCGCCGCGGCCTGTGCTGATTTCCTACTTCCATACGTCTGAGGCCGTACCTGCGGTGCTGGGTCCGGCGGAGGGTGGCCCCGACGCGGCAGTGGTGATCGATGTGTTGCGAGCCACCACCACGATCGCCTGGTCGTTGCAGAACGGCGCTGAGGCAATCCAGGCCTTCGCCGATCTGGCGGAGCTGGAGACCGCCGCCGCCGCCTGGCCGGCCCAGCAACGGCTGCGGGCCGGCGAACGCGGTGGCCAGCGGGTGGCGGGCTACGACCTGGGCAACTCCCCCCTGGCGGTGACCCCGGAGGTGGTGGGGGGCAAGCGCATCTTCATGAGCACCACCAATGGCACCCGCTCGCTGGCGGCGGTGCGGGCGGTGCCGCTGCTGGTCACGGCGGCCCTGCCCAATCGCACGGCCGTGGCCAGGCGGCTGCTGGAACGGGGCTGTGAACGGGTCTGGATCGTCGGCAGTGGCTGGGAGGGGGATTACTCGCTGGAGGACAGCCTGGCGGCCGGTGCCGTGGCCTCAGCGGCGATGGAGCTGGCCGTGGCCCCCCACGTGGGCGTGAGCTGCGGCAATGACGAAATGCTGGCGGCCCTGGCCCTCTGGCAGCGCTGGCGGCTGGACACCGAAACTTGCCTGCGGGCCGCCAGCCATGGCCAGCGGCTGCTGGGCCTGGGCGATCACGACGCCGATTTCGCCTGTTGCGCCGCGGTTGACACGCTGGAGATCGTGCCGATCCAGGCGGAGCCCGGGGTGCTGCGGGCCAGCTGATCGCGCCGCGGCTCAGCTCTGGCTGCCGCTACCGCCTCCCCTTACAGTTCGCCGGTCGCTTTGGATCGGTCAGTGAGCAGTTTTTTGGCGGCGGCCCTGCAACTGACCAGCACGTCGGATCCGGATGCCAATTTTGCGGCGGCCGAAGAGCAGATCGAGCTGGCGGCGCGGCGTGGAGCCGAGTTGGTGGGGTTGCCGGAGAATTTCGCCTTCATGGGCGACGATCTGCGCCGGATTGAGCTGGCCCCCAGCCTGGCCGAGCGTTGCAGCCGCTTCCTGGTGACCATGGCCCGGCGTTATCAGGTCACCCTGCTGGGCGGTGGCTTCCCGGTGCCGGCCGGGGAGTCGCTCACCTACAACCGCGCCGAACTGGTGGGGGTGGAAGGTCAGCTGCTGGCCCGCTACGACAAGATCCACTTGTTTGACGTCGACATCCCCGACGGCACCACCTATCGCGAATCCGCCACGGTGCAACCAGGCCAGGCGTTGCCGCCGGTGGTCGAGGTGCCGGGGCTGTGCCGCATCGGTCTGTCGATCTGCTACGACGTGCGCTTCCCCGAGCTCTATCGCTATCTGGCCAGCGCCGGCGCCGAGTTGCTGATGGTGCCAGCCGCCTTCACGGCCTACACCGGCAAGGACCACTGGCAGGTGCTGCTGCAGGCCAGGGCGATCGAGAACACGGCCTACGTGATGGCGCCGGCCCAGACCGGCCTGCACTACGGCCGACGCCAGACCCACGGCCACGCCCTGGTGATCGATCCCTGGGGCACGGTGCTGGCCGATGCGGGCACGGGCCCCGGCCTGGCTGTGGCGCCGGTGGACCATGCCCACGGCCAGCGCATCCGCAGCCAGATGCCGAGCCTGCAGCATCGGCGTCCGACCCTGTTCTGAGCGACTTGATGGGCTTTCGTTTTCCCATCCGCCGCCCGGGGCTGCGCCGCCTGGTCTGCCGCGGCCTGCTGGCCCTGGGGCTGGCCCTGGCGGCGGAGCTGCCGTCCTGGGCGGGCAGCAGCCTCTCGGCCTGGCGCATCGGCCGTGACGGCAGCCTCGAGCTGCGCACCAGCCCTGGGATTCCGCTGCAGGCCTTCTTCGAGGAGGGGCGTAATGGTCAGGGGCCCCGGGTGTGGGTGGATCTGCCCGGGGCCCCCACCCGCGCCCGGGTGCTGCCGTCCGCTGGTGCGGTGCGGGAGGTGCGCATCGGCAAACCCGATAACGGCACCACGCGCCTGGTGCTGGAGTTCCAGCCCGGTACCCGGCTCGATCCGCGCCAGTTGCGCCTGGTGGGCACCGCCCGCGATCGCTGGCGCATGGAACTCACCGGCGTGCCGGCCGGCAGCCTGCAGAGCGTGGGCGAGGGCGACATGGAGGCCCCGACGGCGATCGCCATGCCCCGCTGGAGTCCCCGCAGCTTTGGCTCGGATTACGCCAATAGTGGTCGCAGCACCTCGAGGCGGCCGCTCAATCCAGAAGGTCTGCCGCTGGTGCCGCGCGGTCGTTTCCGGGTGGTGATCGATCCGGGCCATGGCGGGCCCGATCCGGGGGCGGTGGGCATCAATGGCCTGCGCGAGACCGACGTGGTGCTGGATGTGGGCCTGCAGGTGGCCCAGCTGCTCCAGGCTCGGGGTGTGACGGTTTCGATGACCCGCACCTCGGAGGTGGATGTGGACCTGCCCCCCCGGGTCAACCTGGCCAACAGCCTCGGCGCCAATCTGTTCGTCAGCCTCCATGCCAATGCGTTGAGCATGAACAGGCCGGATGTGAATGGGGTGGAAACCTTCTTCTTCGAGGGGGGCAGCTCCCGCGATCTGGCGGTGATCATTCAGGATCAGTTGATGGCCGTCTCCCCCGGTACCCCAGACCGTGGCGCCCGGCCCGGCCGCTTCTACGTGATCCGCCGCACCACCATGCCCTCGGTGCTCACCGAAATGGGTTTTGTCACCGGTCGGATCGATGCCCCCAGACTGGCGGATCCCAATTTCCGGCGTCGCCTGGCCCAGGCGGTGACCAGCGGCATCCTGGCCTATCTCAACCGATGAGCCTGGCCTCCCCTGTGCCGATCGGCATTTTTGACTCCGGCCTGGGTGGGCTCAGCGTCTGGCGCCAGATCGTGCGGCAGCTGCCCGATGAATCCACCGTCTATTTCGCTGATCGGGCCCATGTGCCCTACGGCGGCCGTCAGCCCCAGCAGATCCGCGCCTACAGCGAAGCCATCTGCACGGCCCTCAGCGAGGCTGGCTGCAAGGTGATTGTGGTGGCCTGCAACACCGCCTCCGCCGTGGCCTTGCACCATCTGCGCGAGCGCTTCCCCGATTGCCTGATCCTGGGCCTGGAGCCGGCGGTGAAGCCAGCGGTGGCGATCACCCGCAGCGGCGTGGTCGGCGTGATGGCGACACCGGCCACCTTCCAGGGCCGGCTGTACCGGGCCACCGTCGGCCGCCATGCCGCCAGCGTGCAGGTGGTGGAACAGGTGTGCCTGGGCCTGGCCGATCTGGTTGAGGCCGGAGACCTGGCCGGAACCCGCACCGATGCCTTGCTGCTGAGCTTTCTGCAGCCGATGCTGGCAGCCGGGGCCGACACGATCGTGCTCGGCTGCACCCACTATCCCTTTGTGATCGAGGCGATCCGGCGGCTGGTGGGTCCCGATGTGGCCGTGATCGATCCGGCGCCGGCGGTGGCCCGCCATCTGGGCTCGCTGCTGCATCACTACGCCATGCAGGCTCCGGCTGGAAGCGCTTGCCATCGCTTCTTCACCACCGGTGCAGCCGACCAGTTCGATCGCGATGCCCTGCGGCTGATTGCCGTGGAAACCGCCAGCGCCTCGATTCCCTGGCGCGTTCAGGACGGCAGCGAAGGCGAGCTCTCGCCCCCGCGCCTGCAGTCACCACCACGACCCTTCTAGGATCCACATCAACCAGGAGATCATGTGTCGACGGTCGCCGAGTTGCTCCAGCCGGTCGAGGCCGACCTCGATGTTTTGCTGGCCGATCTGCGCAGTCTGATCGGCGCTGGTCATCCGATTTTGCAGGCAGCTGCTGAACATCTGTTTGCCGCGGGGGGCAAACGCTTGCGGCCCGGCATCGTGTTGCTGCTGTCGCGGGCGATGGACCCCGCCGGTGAGCTGGGCCCGCGCCATCGCCGCCTGGCCGAGATCACCGAGATGATCCACACCGCCTCGCTGGTCCACGACGACGTCGTCGATGGTGCCGACACCCGCCGCGGTGTGGCCACGGTGCACAGCCGCTTCAACCATCGGGTGGCGGTGCTGGCTGGTGATTTCCTGTTCGCCCAGGCCAGCTGGCACCTCGCCAACCTCGATGATCTGGAGGTGGTGAAGCTGCTCTCCCGCGTGATCATGGATCTCGCCGATGGCGAGGTGAAGCAAGGGCTGTTCCGCTACGACACGGGCCAGAACTTCGAGACCTATCTCGAAAAGAGCTATTGCAAGACCGCTTCCCTGATCGCCAACAGCGCCCGGGCCGCCGGGGTGCTGTCGGGGCGCAGCGGCAGCGATCTCGACGACCTCTATCGCTTTGGTCGCCAACTGGGTCTGGCCTTCCAGGTGGTGGATGACATCCTCGATTTCACCGGCAGCGATCAGCAGCTCGGCAAGCCCGCCGCCAGCGACCTGGCCTCGGGGTATCTGACCGCACCGGTGCTCTATGCCCTGGAGGAGCGCCCCGCCCTGGCTGGCCTGATCGAGCGGGAGTTCTGCGAGGCCGGCGATCTGGAGCAGGCCCTGGCCCTGGTGCGGGGTTGCGAGGCGATCCCCCGCTCGCGGCTGCTGGCCGAAGAGTTTGCCCGCGAAGCCCACGGGGCGATCGAATGGTTGCCCGCCTCCGAGCCCCGCAGCGCCCTGCGGGCCCTGCCGGAGTTCGTGCTCAGCCGCCTGTACTGAGCTGGGCGTCGCTCAGCCCAACAGCACCGCCGCCAAGGAGCTCAGCCAGTGAACCCCGGGCGGATACAGCGAGGGGGCGATGCCGGCGGGCCGCAGCACCTGCACCTGGCAACCGGCCGCCAGCGCCGCCTGGGCGCCAGCCGGTGAATCCTCAAAAGCCCAGCTGTCGCTGGCGGCCACCCCCAGCCGTTCGGCTGCCAGCAGAAACACATCCGGTGCCGGCTTGCCGTGCTGGAGCTGGGGATCATCACCGTGCACGCGGGTGGTGATGGTCGCCAGCCAGGGGTGGGGGGCGGCCTTGAGGGCCACGGCAGCGGCGCTGCTGCTGGTGGCCAGCGCCATCGGAATCGCCAGCTCCTGGCAGCGCTGCACCAGGGCCTGGGCGCCAGGCATCGCCGGGGCCAGGGCCAGCAGTTGCTCCGCAATCGGTTGGCGCAGCGCCAGCAGCTGCTCGCTGCTCACCTGGATGCGACGACTGTCCCCAATCCAGGCCTGCACCTGGTGGGCACAGTCCAGGCGTCGCCGCCCCCGCAGCTGCAGCAACTGCGTAGCGGTGAGCTGCAGACCGAACTGGGCCGCGGCCTGGCTCCAGGCCTCGGCATGACGTGGCTCGGTGTCCAGTAGCAGACCATCAAGGTCAAAGAGACAGGCAGCGGGGCGAGGCATGATCCCAGCCTGCCCTAACGCCGCCGCGGCCGGTCGCTACTCAGGGTTGGGATCCGGATAGGCATCCTCAAGTGCCGTTTCCAGGGTGGTGAGCAGCAACACCAGCGCCGCCCGCGCATCCAGTTCGTCACTGCTCACGTCGTTGATCCAGCGATGACAGAGGCGCTCAATGCTCTGGAACAGGGGACTGCTGCTGCGCAGGATGGTCATCACCCGCTCGACGCTGTCTTCGTCGATCTCAGGTGGCAGCCCAATCACGTAACGGCGCCCGTCATCGCCGATGTAGCTGAGCTGGCCATCCCCATCCAGGGTGGGGCCGGCATGGGGGGTGACGGGATTGTTCGTCATGGTGTTGCCTCGGCCACCGTCATTCCTTCCTGCTAATGCCGCTGCGCCCACTTGCCAAGCCGGCGCCGCGGCGATTTCGATCAGGGCTGCTGATCTCTGCCAAAAACTCGCTCAGCAGTCGGTAGCTGGGCTTGAATGCAGCGGCTTTCGTCCACCCCATGACCCAGGTTCCCAGCGGCGATCCGGCCCACACGATCGAATCGGTGCTGCAGGAGCAGCGCAGCTTCGCCCCTCCGGCCGAACTGGCGGCCGGAGCCCGCATTCCGTCCATGGCCGCCTATCAGCAGCTGGTGACCTGGGCGCAGAGCGATCCTGATGACTTCTGGGGGGAGCAGGCCCGCCGCCAGCTGCACTGGTTTCAGCCCTTCGACACGGTGCTGGATTGGAGCAATCCGCCCTTCGCTCGCTGGTTTGAAGGCGGCAGCACGAACCTGTCCTACAACTGCCTCGATCGCCATCTCGACGGTCCCCGGGCTGAAAAGACCGCGCTGATCTGGGAGGGAGAACCCGGCGACAGCCGCAGCTTCACCTACCGGCAACTGCACGCCGAAGTGAGCCGGGCGGCCAATGCGCTCAAGGCCTTGGGGATCGGCAAAGGCGACCTGGTCGCCCTGTACATGCCGATGGTGCCGGAGGCGGCGATCGCGATGCTGGCCTGCGCCCGCATCGGCGCCCCCCATTCCGTGGTGTTCGGTGGCTTTTCAGCCGAGGCCCTGCGGGACCGGCTGATCGATGGTGCGGTGAAGGCGGTGATCACGGCCGATGGCGGCTTCCGCAAGGACAAGGCCGTGGCGCTCAAACCGGCGGTGGATACGGCCCTGGAAGGTGGTGCCTGCCCGACGGTGGAGCATGTGCTGGTGGTGCGGCGCACCGAGCAACCCACCGCGATGGTCGCAGGGCGCGACCAGTGGTGGCATGAGCTGGTGGAGAGCCAGAGCAGCGACTGCCCTGCCGAGCCGATGGCCAGCGAAGACCGTCTGTTCGTGCTGTACACCTCCGGCTCCACCGGCAAGCCCAAGGGGGTGGTGCACACCACCGCCGGCTACAACCTCTGGGCCCATCTCACCTTTCAGTGGATCTTTGACATCCGTGAGGACGACATCCACTGGTGCACGGCTGATGTGGGCTGGATCACAGGTCACAGCTACATCGTCTACGGCCCCCTCTCCAATGGCGCCACCACGGTGATGTACGAGGGGGCACCGCGCCCCTCCAAGCCCGGCGCCTTCTGGGAAGTGATCCAGAAACACAAGGTGTCGATTTTCTACACGGCGCCCACGGCAATCCGGGCGTTCATGAAGAGCGGCCGCGAGGTGCCGGATCAGTACGACATGAGCACCCT
>CAIZOZ010000116.1 GCA_903934745.1 uncultured cyanobacterium | reverse complement strand
CGCCAAGAAAGTCAAACTCTCCGAAGGCGTCGATCTCGATCGCATTGCCCAGGCCACCAGCGGTTTTGCTGGCGCCGATCTGGCCAATCTGGTCAATGAGGGGGCCCTGCTGGCGGCTCGGGCGATGCGCACCACCGTGGCTCAGGGCGACCTCAACGAGGCGATCGAGCGGGTAGTGGCGGGTCTGGAGAAGAAGAGCCGGGTGCTGCAGCCGGATGAGAAGAAAGTGGTGGCTTATCACGAAGTCGGCCACGCGATTGTTGGCCATCTGATGCCGGGTGGCAGCAAGGTGGCCAAGATCTCGATCGTGCCCCGCGGCATGGCGGCCCTCGGCTACACCCTGCAGCTGCCCACCGAGGAGCGCTTCCTCAACTCCAAGGAAGATCTCGAAGGCCAGATCGCCACCCTGCTGGGGGGTCGCAGTGCCGAAGAGATCATCTTCGGCGAGGTCACCACCGGCGCCGCCAACGATCTGCAGCGTGCCACCGACATCGCTGAACAGATGGTGGGCACCTACGGCATGAGCGACACCCTCGGCCCCCTCGCCTACGACAAACAGGGCGGCGGTCGCTTCCTTGGCGGCACCAACAATCCCCGCCGTGTGGTGAGTGATGCCACGGCCCAGGCGATCGATCGTGAGGTGCGTGGCCTGGTGGATCGCGCCCACGATCGAGCTCTGATGATCCTGCGCCACAACGGTGATCTGCTCGAATCCATCTCCCAGAAAATCCTCGAGAAAGAGGTGATTGAGGGGGATGAGCTCAAGGATCTGCTGGCTTCCAGCGTGATGCCTCAGGAAGCTGTCCTGGTGGCTGCGGCCCTGGGCTGAGACCCCCTGCGGCCAGGGGTGCTTTGCCCAGGGCCCTTGACGCAGGGGCCTGTGATCTCGGATAAGGGTTCTTTGTAGCGGCTCCATGGAGTCTCCGTCTGCCCCCAGCCCGCTTGCCGCTCTCCAGGGCCGCGATCTGCTCTCCTCGGCCGATCTGAGCGCCTTGGAAACCCGGCAGTTGCTTGCCCTGGCCACAGAACTCAAGGCTGGCCGCCGCCAGATCAACCTCGGCGGCAAGGTGCTGGGCCTGATCTTCAGCAAGGCCTCCACCCGCACGCGGGTGAGTTTCACCGTGGCGATGGCCCGGCTCGGCGGCCAGACGATCGATCTCAATCCCAGCGTCACCCAGGTGGGGCGCGGCGAGCCGATCGCCGACACGGCCCGGGTGCTGAGCCGCTACTGCGATGCCCTGGCGATTCGCACCTTTGGCCAGCAGGAACTCGCCGAGTACGCCCATTGGGCCTCGATTCCGGTGATCAATGCCCTCACCGATCTCGAGCATCCCTGCCAGGCCCTGGCTGATTTCCTCACCCTGCAGGAAGCTTTTGGTGCCGTGGAGGGACTGACCCTCAGCTATGTGGGCGATGGCAACAATGTGGCCCATTCGCTGATGCTCTGCGGGGCCCTCCTGGGGGTGAATGTGCGCATCGGCTGTCCGGTTGGTTTCGAGCCCAGCGCGGCGGTGCTGAGCCAGGCTCGGGCCCTGGCCCAAGGCAACGCCAAGGTGGAGGTGGTGCACGATCCCGTGGCGGCCGTGCGCAGCGCCCATGCCGTCTACACGGACGTGTGGGCTTCGATGGGCCAGGAACAGGAGCAGGAAGACCGGCAACGGGCTTTTGCCGGCTGGTGTCTGAACGAGGAGTTACTGGCCGAGGCTGACAGCCGCGCCATCGTGCTCCACTGCCTGCCGGCCCACCGTGGCGAGGAAATCACGGCCGGTGTGATCGAGGGCTCCGCCAGCCGTGTCTTTGACCAGGCCGAAAACCGTCTCCATGCCCAGCAGGCTTTGCTGGCGGCCCTGCTCGGGGGCTAAGGAGCCAACCGCCGTTCTGAACCGGCGAGGGCCGTGGGCTTTGCGCCTGGGGCAGCGGTGATCGTGTAGGTGAAGTCACGTCCATCGGGACTGAGGAAGCTCGTGGCCGCCTGGCCATCGGCATAGACGGTCGTGCCGATGCAATCCGCCCTGACGCTGTAGGCGGCTTTCTCGATGCCGCCCTTGCCGTCGTAGACCTCGCGTCCACTCTCGGCATAGGGCTGGCCCTCCAGGCTGCCGACGTGGTTGTAGAGGTAGGTGCCCTTGAGGGTGGCTGCGATGGAGCGCCATGCCAGTTGCCCTCGCGGAGCAGGCCGCACAAGGCCTGCCCGGCCGCAAGCCCTTGGGGCCAATCTGGTGCGTTGGGCCTGCCTAAGCTTGAACGATGGTGCGCCAGCGACGGCCCTTTTGCCCCATGCCGCCGCCGTTGCTGGCCGGGTTGCTTGCGCTGGCCGGGCAGCTGAGCTTGGTAGGCGTTTGGGCTGGGCCCCAGCCGGGCTTGGCCCAGCCCAGCAGCGCCCAGCCGCCGCCGGTCCAGCGGACCGAATTGCGTGGCGTATGGCTCACCGCCAACGACATGCCGGTGCTGCGTGATCGCAGCCGCATGCAGGCCACGGTGAATCAACTGGCCGATCTGCAGTTCAACCGGCTCTACGTGGTGGTGTGGAACGGCGGCATGGCCTACTACCCCAGCCGCGTCAGCGAGGGGCGCCAACTCCAGGATTTCACCTACAGGGGCCTGCAGGGGCAGGACATCGTCGCTGAGCTGATCGCTGCCGGCCGCAGCCGCGGTCTGCTGGTGGTGCCCTGGTTTGAATTCGGCTTGATGGCGCCACCCGATTCAGCGCTGGCGAAGCGCCATCGCGACTGGCTCACGCAGAAGCGGGATGGCGGGCTCAGCTCAATCAGCGCTGCCGGCGAGGTGGTGTGGCTCAATCCCTTCCGGCCGGAGGTGGAGCAACTGATCACCGACCTGGTGCTGGAAGTGGTGAGCCAGTACGACGCCGAGGGCATCCAGTTCGACGACCACATGAGCCTGCCGCGGGAGTTCGGCTACGACCCCTACACCGTGGCGCTCTACCGCAAGGAGACCGGCCGTGAACCGCCCGCGGATGCCGAGGAGGCTGCCTGGGTCAAATGGCGAGCCGATCGTCTCACCGCCTTCATGGAGCGCCTGGCCAGGGCGGTGCGCAAGGCCCGGCCCGGAACGATCCTCTCGATCTCGCCCAACTACTACGCCTTCGCCTACAAGCTGCAACTGCAGGACTGGCGAAGCTGGGTCCAGCGGGGCATCGCCGATGAGGTGCTGATCCAGATCTACCGCTCCGATCTGGAGAGCTATCTGCCCCAGCTCAGCCGTCCCGAGGTGCAGGAGACCCAGCGGCGCATCCCCACCGCCATTGCCGTGATGAGCGGCCTGCGTAACCGTCCCAATCCGATCGGGCTGATCCGCCAGAAGGTGCAGGCCAATCGCGAGCGGGGCCTTGGGGTGGCCTTTTTCTATTTCGAAAGCCTCTGGAACCTGGGTCCGGAGCCACCCGCCGAGCGCATGGCCGCCCTGGCCGAGTTGTTCGGCGGCAGCGTGGCGCCTGCTACGGGTCTGCCCCGCCTGCTGCCACCGCCGCCGCTGCCGGTCCTGAGCCCGAATCCCTGAACGGCCTCCACCATCCGCACTGGACAAAGGCACGATAAGGCGGTACATCTGTATCAGCGACGGCCGTCTTCGGTGCCCCACTCCAACCAGCAGCCTCTGACCAGTGCCCAGCAGGAGCTTTATGACTGGCTTGATGGCTACATCGGCGCCCATCGTCACAGCCCTTCGATCCGCCAGATGATGGAGGCCATGGGCCTGCGCTCGCCGGCGCCGATCCAGAGCCGGCTGCGCCATCTCCAGCAAAAGGGCTGGATCACCTGGCAGGAGGGCCAGGCCCGCACCATGCAGTTGCTGGGCGGCGCCCGCAGCCTCGGCATCCCCGTGCTCGGGGCGGTGGCGGCGGGGGGTCTGGTGGAAACCTTTGACGACATCCAGGAGCGTGTTGATCTCACGCCGCTGCTCGACACCCGGGGGCTTTTTGCCCTCACGGTCAACGGCGATTCGATGATCGATGCCCACATCGCCGATGGCGATCTGGTGCTGATGGAGCCGGTCAACGACCCGACCCAACTGCGCAACGGCACGATTGTCAGCGCCCTGGTCGTCGGCAGCGGTACCACGCTCAAGCACTTTCAGCGCCAGGGCAGCACCGTCACCCTGGCGGCGGCGAACCCCGCCTATGCCCCGATCGTTCTGCCCGCCGACCAGGTCACGGTGCAGGGGCGCCTGGTGGGCGTCTGGCGCCAGGTCTGAGCGATGACCCTCCGCGTTGTAGAGTGGCTCTGCGTTTGACGAGGCCTTCGGGCTCTGCAGCCATCCAGCTGCAGCAACGGGAACGGCTCCAGCGGCCATCCTGTCCAGCGCACCATTGGGGCCATAGCTCAGCTGGTAGAGCACCTGCATGGCATGCAGGGGGTCAGCGGTTCGAATCCGCTTGGCTCCATTTGAATGGACGAAAACCTGGTCGTTTGAGGTTTCAATGCCTCAAGCGACCAGGCTTTTTTGTTGATTAAAGTCAGACTTGTTGATTAATTCTATTTTATTGGCCATGGCCTTCTTCGCTTGGGGCTCCATGCTTCCTCACCCAGTCCGGCGCGCGCAGGGCCGTTGTGATTGTCCCTGGGAGGCGAGGCTTGGGGCCACTGGGCGCATCCAGCCGTTGGGGTGGTGATGCTGACTCCCGCCCCACCCAGTCTTGAGGCGTTACGCCATGGCGCCAGCCCCTTTGTGTTGGCCGACCACAACGGCCTCATCGTGGCGATCAACGCCGCTTTTGAGCAGATCTACGGCTGGAGCGAAACGCAGCTGCGGGGCCAGCCCCTGAGTGTGATTCTGCCGGAAGCCTTCCGGATGTCCCATCAGTTGGGTTTCTCCCGCTTCCAGGCCAGCGAAACCTCCACGATTCTGGCCCACCCCCTGCGCCTGAAAACCATCTGCCAGGACGGCTCGGAGATCGTGTCCGAGCACTTCATCGTTGCGGAGAAACAACACGAGCACTGGCTGTTCGGCGCAACGCTGACTCCGTTGCCCGAAGGCACCCCGGCCGAGGCGTGAGCTCCATGATCCCGGAGGTGAATGAGCAGCCGATCATCCTTGAGCTGAGGTGCATTCT
>CAIZOZ010000115.1 GCA_903934745.1 uncultured cyanobacterium | reverse complement strand
TGGCCGCCAGTTGATGGCGGCCCGTGCTTCGCTCCAGTCCTGCCGTTCAGTCCTTCTGCTCAGTCCTTCCTCCCAGGCCTTCCGCTCAGGCCCTCGGCCCAGAATCAGCCCGGCTGGGCCCTCCCACGGCCAGGCGGCACAGAGAGGCCGCTGCAGCTGGTCTGGGAGAATCGCCGCAACGCTGTTCGCCGTTCTGGGGCCATGACGATCGCCGATCCCGCTTTGACATCCAGGAGCAGCGGCCTGATCCCACCCCATGGCGGCGCCTTGGTGAATCTGATGCTTGCCGCTGAGCAACGGCAGGCCGCCTTGGCGGGCAGTCAGCGCCGCATCGAATGCAGCGATCGCAATGCCTGTGATGTGGAGCTGCTGGTGGTGGGGGGGTTCTCGCCCCTGCGGGGCTTCATGCACCAGGAGGACTACGACTCCGTGGTGGCCACGCACCGCACCAGCAGCGGCCTGCTGTTCGGCCTGCCGATCGTCTTCGACAGCGACGACGCCAGCATCGCCATCGGCGATCGGCTGCTGCTCACCTATCGCGGCCAGGAGCTGGCGCTGTTCACGGTGGAGAGCCGCTGGGAGCCCGACAAGGTGAAGGAGGCGAAGGGCTGCTACGGCACCACCTCGCTGGAGCACCCGGCGGTGCGCATGATTGCCAGCGAACGGGGCCGCTACTACTTCGGTGGCCGCATCGAGGGTCTGGAGCTGCCCGATCGGGTCTTTCCCTGCCGCACGCCCGCCGCGGTGCGCGCCACCCTGCCCCTGGGTGAGGACGTGGTGGCCTTCCAGTGCCGCAACCCCATCCATCGCGCCCACTACGAACTGTTCACCCGGGCGCTGCAGGCCCCCAATGTCAGCCAGGGCGGCGTGGTGCTGGTGCACCCCACCTGCGGCCCCACCCAGGACGACGACATCCCTGGGGAGGTGAGGTTCCAGACCTACGAGCGCCTCGCCGCCGAGGTGAACAACCCCCGCATCCGCTGGGCCTACCTGCCTTACTCAATGCACATGGCCGGGCCGCGCGAAGCGCTGCAGCACATGATCATCCGCAAAAACTACGGCTGCACCCACTTCATCATCGGCCGCGACATGGCCGGCTGTAAGTCGTCGCTGAGCGGCGACGACTTCTACGGGCCCTACGCGGCCCAGGATTTCGCCCGCGACCAGGCCAGCGAGCTGGGGATGGAAACGGTGCCCTCGCTCAATCTCGTCTACACCGAGGAGGAGGGCTACGTCACCGCCGAGCACGCCGAGGCCCGGGGGCTGCACGTGCGCAAGCTCAGCGGCACCCAGTTCCGTCAGATGCTGCGCGGCGGCGAGGAGATCCCAGAGTGGTTCGCCTTCCGTAGTGTGGTGGAGGTGCTTCGGGCTGTGGCCTGAGGCTTGGCATCACGGCAACGGGCCTCTCCCGGCGCCAGTTAACATTCCTTTACTTGATCCTCACCCAGGAGACCGGGCTGTGAAGAAACGCTGGCGCAATGCTGGGCTCTACGTGCTGCTGGTGATCGTGTTCATCGCCGTTGGCACGGCGTTCCTCGATCGCCCCGACCAGGGCAGTGCGCCCCGCACGCTCCGTTACAGCGACTTCATCGAGGCTGTACAGGGCAACGAGGTGTCGCGGGTGCTGATCTCGCCGGATCGCGGCACGGCCCAGGTGGTGGAGAACGACGGCCAGCGCGCTGTCGTCAACCTCGCCCCCGACAAGGACCTGCTCAAGCTGCTCACCGATCACAACGTTGACATCGCCGTTCAGCCCAGCCGCGAGCCCGCCGCCTGGCAGCAGGCCATTGGCAGCCTGATCTTCCCGTTGCTGCTGCTGGGGGGTTTGTTCTTCCTGCTGCGTCGCGCCCAGGGCGGTGGTGGCAATCAGGCGATGAACTTCGGCAAGAGCAAGGCCCGGGTGCAGATGGAACCCCAGACCCAGGTCACCTTCGGTGATGTGGCCGGGATCGAGGGGGCCAAGCTCGAGCTCACCGAAGTCGTCGACTTCCTCAAGAACCCCGATCGCTTCACCGCCGTCGGCGCCAAGATCCCCAAGGGAGTGCTGCTGGTCGGTCCTCCCGGCACCGGTAAAACCCTGCTGGCCAAGGCGGTTGCGGGCGAAGCCGGTGTGCCCTTCTTCTCGATCTCCGGTTCGGAGTTCGTCGAGATGTTCGTCGGCGTCGGTGCCAGCCGCGTCCGCGACCTGTTCGAGCAGGCCAAGAAGAGCGCCCCCTGCATCGTCTTCATCGACGAGATCGACGCTGTCGGTCGACAGCGTGGTGCCGGCCTCGGCGGTGGTAATGACGAGCGCGAGCAGACCCTCAACCAGCTGCTCACCGAGATGGATGGCTTTGAGGGCAACACCGGCATCATCATCGTGGCGGCCACCAACCGCCCCGATGTGCTTGATCAGGCGCTGATGCGTCCGGGCCGTTTCGATCGCCAGGTGGTCGTCGATCGCCCCGATTACGCCGGTCGTCTCCAGATCCTCGGCGTTCACGCCCGTGGCAAGACCCTCGCCAAGGATGTCGACCTCGACAAGGTGGCTCGCCGCACCCCCGGCTACACCGGTGCCGATCTGGCCAATCTGCTTAACGAGGCCGCCATCCTCGCCGCCCGGCGCCAACTCACCGAGGTGTCGATGGATGAGGTCAACGACGCCATCGAGCGTGTCATGGCTGGTCCTGAGAAGAAGGATCGGGTGATGAGCGAGCGCCGCAAGCGGCTGGTGGCGTATCACGAGGCTGGTCATGCTCTGGTCGGTGCCCTGATGCCCGACTACGACCCGGTGCAGAAGATCTCGATCATTCCCCGCGGCAATGCCGGTGGGCTCACCTTCTTCACCCCCAGTGAGGAGCGGATGGAATCGGGTCTGTACTCCCGTGCCTACCTGCAGAACCAGATGGCCGTCGCCCTGGGCGGGCGGGTCGCTGAGGAGATTGTCTACGGCGAAGACGAGGTCACAACCGGCGCTTCGAATGACCTGCAGCAGGTGGCCCGGGTGGCCCGCCAGATGGTCACCCGCTTCGGCATGAGTGATCGGCTCGGCCCGGTCGCCCTCGGCCGTGCCCAGGGCGGCATGTTCCTCGGCCGCGACATCGCTGCCGAACGGGACTTCTCTGAAGACACCGCCGCAGCAATCGACGAGGAGGTGTCGCTGTTGGTGGCCGAGGCCTATCGACGCGCCACCGAGGTGCTCACCGCCAATCGCCCCGTGCTCAACGAGCTGGCCGAGTTGCTGGTGGAAAAGGAGACGGTCGATGCTGAAGAGCTCCAGGAGCTGCTGATCAGCCGTGATGTCACGGTGGCCAGCTACGTCTGAGCCGGCCGCCGCCGCCGTCCTTGAATCGACGGCGGCCTTGCTGGCCTCGCTGCGCCGTCAGCCCCTGTTAGTGGTGCTGAGGCCCTCCCAGCCGCTTGATGCCGCTCCCCTGCTGGAGCGGCTCCAGGCCGTGGATCTGCGCCATGTCGAGCTGGCCTTTCAGCCAGGCCCTGTCTGGTCTGAGCAGCTGCGCGAGCTGATCTCCCTGTTTCCCCGCCTGGCCCTCGGTGCGGCCTCCATCAGCCACCAGGAGGCTCTGGAAGCGGCGATTGCGGCTGGCTGTTGCTACGGCTTTTCGCCGATTCTCGATCCAGAGCTGCTGGCTGCTGCTGCGGCCTCTGGCTTCACCTTGGTGCCGGGTGTGATGTCTCCCACCGAGGTGCATCGTGCCCGGCAGTGTGGCTCGGCCCTGGTCAAGCTGTTTCCGGCGGCCTCCCTGGGGCCCAGCTACTGGCGCCGGTTGCGCGATCCGCTCGGGCCTTCCCTGCCCTTCTGCATCGCTGCCGGTGGCCTCTCCCCGGTTGATGTGAACACCTGGCTGGCGGCCGGTGTCGATGCGGTGGCGCTCGGATCGGCGCTGTTGTCAGGCCTTGCCACCCCGCCGTCGTCGTCGCCGACCGGAGCTGATCGGCTGGCGGATGGCTTCGATCCCTCGCCGTTGCAGGCGCTGTTGGCGGGGTTATCGGTTTGATGGCGGCCCCGATCCGCGGGCCTGAGGTTGCCGATGGCAGGTCGGAGTGCTACTCATTGGCTAGAAATTCACTTTTCCATGTCTCAGCTCACGATCAAGCTCAGCGATAAGGCTGATGCTCTCATCGCCCAGCTTCAGAAGGAGATCTTCAATCGTCGTCGCAAGAAGGTCACCGCTGCCGGCGTGATCGAAACCCTGCTGGAAAGTGGTGCCAGATCCCACTCCGACAAGCGTTTCGCCACCTCCTGGCAGAATTTGATCGCCGACATCGAGAAGGCCGCCAAGGTCGCCGAGGCCCATGGCGCCAAGCCCGCCAATCTCAGCGACGCCGAGTGGGCCATCGTGCTCTCCCACCGCAGTCGTTCGGCTGCCGCCGCGGCGCCCAAGGGCCGCAGCAGCCGCGCCAAAGTGGCCGCCCGGGGCACGGCCACCGTCGCTGCCGACAAGCCAGCAGCGACGGCCAAGCCCAAGGCTGCTGCCAAATCACCGGCTGCTGCCAAATCA
>CAIZOZ010000114.1 GCA_903934745.1 uncultured cyanobacterium | reverse complement strand
TGTGGAGGTTGAAGGGATTGTGGTGACGAAGCTGAATGGTCGCACCTACGCCATTGCCAGCATGGAACGCACCAAGAGCTCGATGCTGGCGGTGTTTGACATCAGCGATCCCCGTGCCGGTCGCTTCGTGACCAGCTGTGTGATCCCCGGCAGCATCTCCCCGGAGGGGCTGCATGTGGTGGAAGCCTGGGAAAGTCCCACACGCCGGCCTCAGCTCATTGTTTCCAATGAGGTTTCCAATACGCTCAACATTTTCGATCTCCGGGCCCTGATTGCCGCTCCGCCGGTGGCTGGAGCTGGCAGCTTTACTTCCACCATGCTCAAGGATGTGGCCGGTGGCCCTGAGCTCGAGGTCACCAACCTGATCACCAACGGTGAGTTCACCAACGGCCTGAAGTCCGGCGACAGCGTTTTTGCACCGGTAGGAATCTTCGATGGCTTGGGTGCCTACGACAACGGTGATGGCACCTATGCCGTGTTGGCCAACGCTGAGCTTGGTTCCACGGCCGGTATGCCCTACCTCGTGGACGGTGTGGCTTTGACCGGTGCCCGTATCAGTAAGTTCATCGTCGACAAGGATCTCGATAATGACGCGAGCAATGGCTATCAGTCGACTGTGATTGCCGGCGGTCTAGCCTATCGGGGCATCGTTGATGCCAATGGTAATCGGGTCACCGATGCCGCCCAGATCAACGGTGGCTTCAACCGCTTCTGTTCCGGTAGCTTCGAAGCGGCCAACCAGTTCGGCGACAGTCGTGGTTTTGCCGATTCGCTCTATCTCACTGGTGAGGAAGCAGATGAGGGCCTCTTCTACGCCCTCGACACTGAAACCGATATCATCTATGCCCTGGCAGGTCTTGGCCGCGGCGGCTGGGAGACAGCCATCCAGGTGGATACAGGCAGCCGCAACACCGTTGGCGTGCTGCTGATGGACGACAACACGGCTCCGATCTACCTCTGGGTGGGTGAGAAGTCGGATTCAAAGAGCGCCGATTTTCTGGAGCGCAACGGCCTGGCCGCTGATCAGGGCAACCTCTACACCTGGGCTCCCACGGGTGACAGCATCGGCACCGGCGCCGGCACGGCGGGGGTGCCCGACTCCGCGGATCTCAAAGCCTTGGCCCTCGGCACGGCGGCCGCCGGCCGCTGGCTGCTGGTGGGTAGCGGCACCGAGGTGGCCGGTTGGAATGAGGACACGCTGCGGGCTAACGCCAACGCCCTCGGTGCCCTGCAGCTGAGCCGCCTAGAGGATGCCAACATCAATCCGCTCAATGGCCAGCAGGTGGTGTTTGCAACCACGGGTAATTCGGCCTTCGGTGGTGCCGACACGTTCGGCAACCTGATCACCCTCGACCTCGGCGCTGCCTTCAATGGCAATGGTTTGATCAGCTCCAGTAACGCCACTGGCCTGAAGGTGATGTACGACGGCGATCGCCAGATCACCGCCTGGGATGCGGTCAATGGCAATAACAATGGTGTGATCGACACCGCCGAAGAGGGCGGTTTTGGTGCCACGATCATCCGCAACCTGGACAACCTCACCTGGTCAAAGGATGGCTCCATCTACGTACAGGAAGATCGTTCCGTGTCTTCGGCTTACTTCGCCCAGCAGGAGGCCTCGATCTTCAAGGTGAGTGCCACTGCCAAAGACCCCGTCACCGGTCAGGCCGTGATCGAGCGCTGGGTGCAGGTCGATCGCACCGCGGTTCCCACGGGCTACGGCCAGTCGGATCCCAACCCCGCTGACTTCGGCAACTGGGAATCCTCCGGCATTATCGATGTGTCGCTCATCTACGGCGAAGCGGCTGGCAGCATGTTCCTGGCCGATGTGCAGGCCCACAACCTCACCAACGGCAACCTGGCCGGCAGTGGCTATCTGGTGCAGGGCGGTCAGCTCAACCTGATTCAGAATCAGGATCTGCTCTGAGTCGAGCTGGCCTATTCCGCCTGCTCCCCATCCCAGGGCCCCTGAACGGGGCCCTTTTTCATGGCAATCGCCAATCGCGCAGGGCCGCGATCAGCACAAACCAGGTCAGCCGCAGGCGGGCCATCGTGCCGGGTCGGGCCGCCAGCTCGGCGTATTTGGCCCGGCCACATTCGGTCTTGATCCAGCGGTGGGCGGTGGGCTGCTCCATGGCCACCAGCCTAGGAAGGGCCTGGGCTGACGCCGCCGCTGTCGAGCTGGGTCTCTGGTTGAACGGGTCGTGGCCAGCCTGGCTGGACTGGTCGGCCGCTCGCAGTGGCCGATCGCAGTGGCCCAGCTGCGAATCAGATGCAAGAGAGCGGAAGGAGCCCTTGTCCTGGCGCAGTTGCGGCTAGGTAGTGGACAAAGGTCAGCGAATATTGCATTCGTTTGGCACTGATTTCAC
>CAIZOZ010000113.1 GCA_903934745.1 uncultured cyanobacterium | reverse complement strand
GGCCGCAGCACTAGGTCCATGTCCTCCATCGGGATGGCGCCGAGCAGCACCTCATGGCCCAACACCATCGCGCCGGTGAAGCAGCGGCGGTTGCGGAAACGCACCTCCACCGGCCCCACGTAGGGCACGCTACGGCGGTGGCCATCGGCCAATACCACCTCTCGCCGCTCCAGTTCCGCCAGGTTCAGCTGAATCGCCAGGTGCTCCGGAATGCACAGATGAACCGCTCCGCTGTCGGCTAGGGCCGTCACCTCCAGCGGCGCCAGATCGGGCCGGGTGGGGTTGCTGAGGGAGAAGGTGCCGCGGATTAATTCCATGGGCACAAAATAGAGCGAATGAGGGCTTGTTCCCAGGGTCCAAAGCCCTTGCCATCGAGGCTAACCCTCCCAGATCTCCACAAGCTCAAGCCGCAGGCCCGGCAGCAGCTCGCCCCCCTCCAGCGCCTCGGCCGCCTCGATCCGTTGCATCACCACCGGCGCCGCAGGGTCAGCTCCCGGCTGCCAGATCTCCACAGCCCGCTGTTCTGGGAACAGCAGCCAGCCCAGCTGGGCGCCGTTGGCGATGTAGGCGGCCATCTTGCGGCGCAGGGCTTCGCTGCCGCGGGGGCCCTCATCCGAGCGGCTCACCAGCTCCACCACCAGGTCGGGGCACAAGGGCGGGAAGCCTCGGCGTTGTTCGGGCGTGAGTGCCTGCCACCGCTCCAGCCGCACCACACCCGCATCGGGGCTGAGCACGGAGCCATCGGCGAGGCGGAAGCCGGTGGAGCTGTCGAACACCTTCCAGCCCCCCTGGCCTAGGGCCCAGACCTGCAGACGGGCACTGAGGAGGTTGTTGCGGCCTCCGGTCTCACCACCTGTGGGTGTCATCGCCATCACCTGGCCAGCGGCCGTGAGTTCCAGCACCGCCTCGGGGTTGGCCACGCACACCAGGGCGAACTGCTCTGGGCTGAGCTTCAGGCCGGGCGGCAGCACAAGGGGCTCCAGGTCTGTGGCTGGAGCCTGGGGGGCGGCGGAAGCAGGGGGGGCGAGGGTCATCTCCCAGGTGGGAGGTATGGGGTTCAGATTAGGCGGGGCTGTTGGGATGGCGGGCTGCCCTCAACATGCGTATCCGGGGGGGAGGGGGCACCGCTGCCGGCGCGGTTGGCGCGCCCGCCCATTAGCGACCATCTGCCAGAGCTATGGTGAAAAGTCGCGACTTATTGCCTATATGCGGGAATCTGGTCGAATGCAACGCTATTTGGAGCCCCAGCTGCTGCGGGATCTGGCCTGCAAGACCGTGGTGCTGACCGGCGCCCGCCAGGTGGGCAAAACAACCCTGGCCCGGCAGCTGATGGAGCGCTTTGAGCGGGCCCAGTACCTCAACTGGGATGTGCCGGTGGACCGGGCGGTGCTGCTGCGTCAGTCGTGGAATCCGGCGGCGACCTTGCTGGTGCTCGACGAGATCCACAAGATGCCCGCCTGGAAATCCTGGCTCAAGGGCGTGATCGACGCCAAGCTCCCGGCCCAGTCCTTGCTGGTCACCGGCAGTGCCCGCATGGAAACGTTTCGCCAGTCGGGAGAATCACTGGCTGGGCGCTATCTGCACCTGCATCTCGCGCCGATTTCCGTGCGGGAGTGGTGCACCCACCGGCAGACAACGCCCCAGGACGCACTCCTGCACCTGATCGAGCGCGGCGGCTTTCCTGAACCCTGCCTGGCTGAGCGCGCGGACGACGCGCAACGGTGGCGCCGCCAGTACGCCACCGACCTGATCCGGGAAGACGTGCTCGAGTTCTCGCGCTTGCACCAGATCAACACGATGCGGGTGTTCTTCGAGCTGCTGCGGGAGCGGGTGGGCTCGCCGCTGTCGCTCGCCTCGCTGGCCCGCGACCTGGCGGTGTCACCCACCACCCTGCGGCGCTATCTCGACATTCTTGAGGCGCTCTATGTGGTGATCGTGGTGCAACCGTGGCACCGCAACATCGCCCGGGCCCTGCTGCAGGCCCCCAAGGTGTACTTCACCGACACCGGCCT
>CAIZOZ010000112.1 GCA_903934745.1 uncultured cyanobacterium | reverse complement strand
TCGCTGACCAGCTCCCGGTTGGCCGCGGTGCTGAACCATTGCTGCAGGCTCTGGGCGATTTCGCCACCGATGCCGAACACCGCCGTGATCTGCTCGGGCGATTCGATGGCGGCGCTGGCCAGCTGGGCGGCGCTGGCGAAGGCCTTGGCCAGCGCCTTGGCACTCACCTCGCCCACGTGGTGGATGCCGAGGCCGTAGAGCTGGCGCTGCCAGGGCTGGGCCCTTGAGGCCTGCAGCGCCGCGATCAGATTGGCGGCTGATTTCTCACCGAGCCGATCGAGGCTGGCCAGCAGGGCGCCATCCAGCCGGTAGAGGTCCGGGATGCGGCGCACCAGGCCCCGATCCACCAGCAATTCGATCAGCTTGCTGCCGAGTCCATCCACATCCATGGCCCCCTTGCTGACCCAGTGGCGCAAGGAGCCCCGCAAAATCGCCGGGCAGCTGCTGTTGACGCAGCGGGTGGCCGCCTCTCCTTCCTCTCGCACCAGCCGGGAGCCGCATTCCGGGCAGTCTTCGGGCAGCTGCAGGCGCTCGGCCGTTGCTGGTCTCAGTTCGGTCAGCACCCGCACCACCTCGGGAATGATTTCGCCGGCCTTGCGCACCACGATCGTGTCGCCGCCATGCAGATCGAGTTCGGCCAGGCGATCGGCGTTGTGCAGGGTGGCGCGACTGACACTGGTGCCCGCCAGGGGTACCGGCTCGAACTCCGCCACCGGTGTCACCACCCCCGTGCGTCCCACCTGCATCACCAGACGCAGCAGGCGGCTGGGGGCCTCCTCGGCGGCGTACTTGAGGGCGATGGCCCAGCGGGGGGCTTTCTGGGTGAAGCCGGCCTCGTCCTGCAGGCGCAGATCGTCGAGTTTCACCACCACGCCGTCGGTGGCGTAGTCGAGGCCCTTGCGCCGCTCCTGCCAGTCCGCAAAAAAGGTCTCAACCGCCGGCAGGTCGGGGCAGAGGCTTGCCTTCGGGTTGACGCGAAAACCGATCGCCGCCAGCCACTGCAGGGTTTGCCATTGACTGCTGGGGGCGGCGGGGTCGTCGCCGACGGCGCTCCAGTCCGGGGGCAGATGCAGCGTGTAGGCGAAGAAGTCGAGCTGGCGGGCCGCCACCACCTTGGGGTCGAGCTGGCGCAGGGTGCCGGCGCAGGCGTTGCGGGGGTTGGCGAACAGGGCCTCACCGCGGGCCTGCCGTTCCGCATTGATGGCGGCGAAGCTGGCATCAGGAATCAGCGCTTCACCGCGCACCTCCACCCAGGCGGGCGGATCCCTGAGCTCCAGGCGCAGGGGCACGCTGGCGATCGTGCGTACGTTGGCGGTGATCTCTTCCCCCTGTTCGCCATCGCCGCGGGTGGCCGCCCGCACCAGCACGCCCCGCTCGTAGCTGAGGGCGAGCGCATTGCCGTCGATCTTGAGTTCGCACACCATCGGCAGGGCAGGAGCGGGCTGCTCCGGCGCCGGGGTGCGGTCCAGCACTTTCAGCAGGCGCCCATACCAGGCTTCCAGCTCCGCCATCGAGAAGGCGTTGTCGAGGCTGAGCAGGCTGATGCGATGGCGAACGCTGCTGAAGCCCGCCGCCGGGCGGCCCCCCACCCGCTGGCTGGGGCTGTCGAGGCTCAGTAGCTCCGGATGGGCGCTCTCCAGCTCCAGCAGCTCCCGGTAGAGGCGGTCGTAGACCGCGTCCTCCAGCACGGGGGCGTCGAGCACGTAGTAGGCGTGGGCGGCGCGGTTGAGCAGCTGCCGCAGTTCGGCGGCGCGTTTCGGCGCGGCGGCACTGGCCAGCGCGGCGGCATCGGCCTGCTCGGCGGCACTGCCGTTGGCGGAATCACCAACCATCGCCTCAGGCGGCGTTGGGTTTCTGGATGCGGTCGATCCGCCAGGCCTCTTCCACCTTGCTGAAGGTGAAGTCGAGGGGCAGTTCCTCCTTGCCGTCGGTTTTGAGCTTGACGGTGAGGATCACCTGTTGTTCCTGCAGGCGCGGCCGACCGGATTTGAGATTGCGGTATTTATTGAGCTGCAGGCCCGCCAGGAAGCGGATGAACTGTTGGCGGTTGACGTGGGAGCGGTAGTTCTTGGTGGTGAGCAGGTAGGCACCGTCGATCTGGCCGGAGGCCACCTGGGTGAAGAACTGCTTGATCAGCGGGTTGATGCCGCGGGCGCTCAGCACCAGCTTCACCGCCGAGACCGTCCAGTAGAGGAGCAGGGCACCAGCTCCGGCCAGCAGGGCCTTCGAGCCGATGTCCCGAACCAGTCCCACGTCCATGGTGCGTGCAGCGTTGTCTGTGCCGAGAGTCTGACCGACTGGCGGTCCGGTGCCTCGCCCCGATCGGTGAGGGGCCGCCATGATGGGCTCCTCTGTGCTCACGGGCCGCGCCGCCCCAGTTCCACCCCGGTGCCCCTGGAACCCCTGCTGCCCCTGTTCCACCGGCTCAACCGCGAGCATTTCGAGCTGTCCCTGGTGCGGGATGGTTCGCCCCTGGTGGATCTGCGCTGGAGTGATGGGCGCCTCACCCGCACGGCTGGCTTCTATCGCCGGGGGCGGCACGGTGATGGCCGCGATCTCTGCGAGATCGTGCTCTCCCGGCCCCTGCTGGCGCCCCTGCCGCAGCAGGCGCTGCTCAGCACCCTCTGCCACGAGATGATCCACGCCTGGGTGGATCGGGTGCTGGGCCTGCGGGAGGTGCATGGCCCCCGCTTCCGGGCCCGCATGGCCGCGATCAATGGCCAGCAGACGGGGTTTGAGGTGAGCCTGCGCCATCGTTATCCCGTACCGGTGGCGGCGGCCCGCTGGATCGCCCGCTGCCCCCGCTGCGGCCAGAGTTCCCCCTACCGGCGGCGCCGTCAGGGCCTGGCCTGCCGGCCCTGCTGCCAGCGCTTCCATGGCGGCCAGTGGCATGTCAGCTGTCTGCTGCTGTTCGAACCTGCGGCCGCCTAGGGTCCGCCCAACGCAGCGCGGCCATGGCCACCTTCCTCTGGACCCTGGAATGGGGTGGCTTCACCATTGCCCTGCTGGGCCTGGGCCGGGAGCGCTGGCTGGCGCATCGGCGTCGCTGAGGCTGGCGCCGGGTCAGTTGCTGTCAACGACACCAGGACTGCAGGGGTTGGTTGTACATCGGCCCTCGATGCAAGGCCCGTTGTCGATGCGTCCTGTGGCCATTCATAGCCATGGTTGATGAGTCTGGTCATCGTTTTTTGCTGGCTGCGCTGACACCAGCCAGGTCAAGGGGCTGCTGCCGGCTTCGGGCCATCTGAGACCCCCATGTCAGAATGAGGAATCGCCGCAGAGCCATGGCCAAATTCGTCTTTGTGACTGGCGGGGTGGTCTCCAGCATCGGCAAGG
>CAIZOZ010000111.1 GCA_903934745.1 uncultured cyanobacterium | reverse complement strand
GCTGATGCTGCTGCGGCCCCGGCGGATCCCACGCTCGTAGCGGAGGCGGCAGACCAGCTTGCGGCCGTGGACCACCGGTCTGCCACCGATTGATCCGATGGTCTGGGTTGGCAACACCCGGCTGGGGACACCCCGGTGGTGATTCAGTCGGCTTCAGCTGCGCGCCGCCGACTTCAGCCCTCCAGGTAGGTGGTCTGCTCGAGGCTGGCCTTGAGGTGGGCCATCAGCCGGCGTGCATCGCTGAGCGCCAGGCTGCCGCGGGCGATGGCGGTTTCACTGGCCAGCCGCAACCGCTCCAGCAGCTGGGCCGGATCGTGCTCCATCGCTTCCAGCACCTCGGCATTGGTGTCGCCCCGCACGACGTGATCGACCCGATAGCGACCGCCATCGGCCAGGCGGATGTGCACGGCGTTGGTGCTGCCGAACAGGTTGTGCAGATTGCCCATCACCTCCTGGTAGGCCCCGGCCAGAAACAGGCCGATCCAGTAGGGCTCGCCGTCGCGCAGCGGATGCAGTTCGAGCAGTGGTTTGCTGTGGCCGCGATCGATGAAGCGCGCCAGCTTGCCATCGGAATCGCAGGTGAGATCAGCGAAGCTGCCCAGGCGGGTGGGTTGTTCGTCGAGGCGGTGAATCGGCAGCACCGGAAACAGCTGATCGATCGCCCAGGTGTCGGGGGCGGAACGGAACACCGAGAGGTTGGCGTAATAGGTGCCGGCCAGAGCCGAGGCCAGGGCCTTCAACTCCTCCGGGATCGCCGTACCGGGGGGTAAGGCCTCCAGTTGGGAGGCGATCGCCTGACAGCAGGCCCAGGTGAGCTGTTCGGCCCTGGCCCGCTCCGGCAGGCTCAGGTAGCCGAGGCGGAAGGCGGCCAGGGCGTCGTCCTTGAACTTGAGCGCATCGTTCCAGGCCTCCTGCAGTCGCTCAACCGAGGGGGCGGTGGCCGCGTCGGCATCACTACCGTTGGCGACGATCGCCGCCTGGGTGTCGCGCAGGTTACGCAGGATCAAGGGCTCAGCGGCCACCGGCTCCGGCACACCGCCGGGCAGGGCTCCGGCCCCCAGCACGTCGAACACCAGCACTGAAAAATGGCTGGCGATCGCCCGGCCGCTTTCGCTCACCAGCGTCGGCACCGGGATGCCATGGGGCTCGCAGCATTCGCGCACGGTGGCCACCACATCGTTGGCGTAGTTCTGCAGGGAGTAGTTGGTGGAGGCGGCGCTGGCGGTGCGGCTGCCGTCGTAGTCGATGCCGAGGCCACCACCGACATCGAGGTAGCCCATCGGCGCCCCCAGCCGGGTGAGCTCGCCGTAGATCTGGCCCGCCTCCTGCAGGGCGTCCTTGAGCACGGCGATGTCGTTGATCTGGCTGCCGATGTGGAAGTGGAGCAGGCGTAGATCGTCGAGCAGATCGGCCTGGCGCAGGGCTTCCACCGTGGCCAGCACATCGGGAATCGAGAGGCCGAACTTGGCCCGTTCGCCCACCGAGCTGCCCCAGCGGCCGGTGCTGCGGCTGGAGAGCTTGGCGCGGATGCCGATCAGCGGCGCCCCACCGAGCTCGCGGCTGGCCGCGATGATCCGCGGCACCTCATCGGCCTGCTCGATCACCACCACCGGCTTGCGGCCGAGGCGGCGGGCCAGGATCGCCGTTTCGATATAGCGGCGATCCTTGTAGCCGTTGCAGATCAGCAGGGCTTCGGGATCTTCGAGCAGGGAGAGGGCGATCAGCAGCTCGGCTTTGCTGCCGGCCTCGAGGCCGAAGTGCCAGCGTTTGCCGGTTTCCACCAGCTGTTCCACCACGTGGCGCTGCTGGTTGCATTTCACCGGGAACACACCCTGGTAACGGCCGGCGTAGCCGTACTGGGCGATCGCCCGCTCGAAGGCGGTGTGCAGACGCTCCAGCCGGTCTTCGAGGATGTCGTCGAAGCGGATCAGCAACGGCAGCGACAGATCGCGGCCCTGCAGCTCCTTCACCAGCTCGACCAGATCGAGGGCGCCGCCCCGTTCGCCGCGGGGCTGCACCATCACATGGCCGCGTGGGCTGACGGAGAAGTAGGGATCGCCCCAGCGATCCACGCCGTAGAGCGAGGCCCCATCGCTGGCCTTCCAGGTGCCGCTGTTGGCGATGGGGACGGCTGCGGTGCCGGAGGGATTGGCGAGCACCATCAGGCCTGGCGTTGCGGCGGTTGGGATGGGGGGAATCTAGGTGTTCTGTCCCGGCCACCAGCCCGGTGGCGCTGCAGCCTGTGCGGGTGCGGGTGCCGCCGCGTCGGTCTTGTTGATCGTCTGGGTGCCCACCGAGATCGTGATCAAGGACAGCTTGTGGGTGGTGCGCCGGGAGCAGATGGCCCACCTCGGTGAGGGTCACGGCAGCGGCAGCCTCTCCAGGGCCGCAAACCGTTCGAAATCGCGATCGAAACTCACCAGGCGCCAGCCATTGGCGATCGCCAGGGCCGCCAAATGGGCATCGGTGCAGAGGCGGGACGGGATCTCACCGCCACGCAGCCCGCCACGCAGCAGGTGGTGAAACACCTCCCAGCCGTCATGGTCCGGCTGGGCCATCTGGACGCCAGGCTGCTGGCACAGGGCGTTGAGCAGGTCGGACGCTTCTGCAGCGTTCCTGACAGCCGTGCCCATCAGCTTCGGCTGGCACACCAGGCGCACCAGCCCCAGAGCGGTCACCGTGCAGAACAGCACCTGTTCAGCGGCCTGCTGTTCCCAGTACTGAACGGCGTGCTGGTGATGGATATGTTCGGGCCAGATCAACGCCAACCAGACATTCAGATCCGGCAGGTCGGCTGGGGTGCTCATGGGTCGAGCAGCTCGAACAGCGTGGCGTTGCTGAGCTGGTGGTCCTCGATGGCCAGGGACCCGTCCAAACGCGGCAGCGTGGCCGCGGATCGGGTCAGCCCGGCCCGCTCGGGTGCGGCGCTGAGCCCTTGCTCCACATAGCTGCGCAGCACCCCCACTACCAGCAAAGTTGTCCGCCCTGTCTGACCTATCCATCAGGGGGCCCAACGATGAACGATGAAATCGCCTTATGACCCGGAGTTGC
>CAIZOZ010000110.1 GCA_903934745.1 uncultured cyanobacterium | reverse complement strand
CTCCCACTTCCACTCCCTGATGCAGCAGGGCTTGGATGAAGGGATCGAGATCACCATCCATCACCCCCTGGACATCGGTGGTTTCGTGCTGGGTGCGCAGATCCTTGACCATCTGGTACGGATGGAAGACGTAGTTGCGGATCTGGTTACCCCAGGCTGCTTCAACGATGTCGCCGCGGATGTCGGCGATCTCGGCGGCCCGCTGTTCCTGGGCGATCACCAGCAGCTTGGCCATCAACAGCGCCATCGCCTTTTCCTTGTTCTGCAGCTGGGAGCGCTCCTGGGTACAGCGCACCGCCAGGCCGGTGGGCACATGCAGGATGCGCACGGCCGTTTCCACCTTGTTCACGTTCTGGCCGCCGGCACCACCGGAACGGGAGGTGGTCACCTCCAGGTCTTTTTCGGGGATGTCGAGCTTCACCTCCTCCTCGAGCTGGGGCATCACCTCCACGCCGGCAAAGCTGGTCTGGCGTTTGTCGTTGGCGTTGAACGGTGAGATGCGCACCAGCCGATGGGTGCCCTTCTCGTTGCGCAGGTAGCCGTAGGCGTAGCGGCCCGCGATTTCAATCGTGCAGCTCTTGATGCCCGCTTCCTCGCCTTCGCTGAGCTCGTCCACGGTCACCTTCATGCCGTGGTCCTCGGCCCAGCGGGTGTACATCCGCATCAGCATCAGCGCCCAGTCCTGGGCGTCGGTGCCGCCGGCGCCGGCGTTGATCGAGATCACCGCCCCTTCCTTGTCGTAAACACCGCTGAGCAGCCGTTCCAGCTCCCAGCGATCCAGATCCGACTTCAGCGTCTGCAGGCCGGTGTTGGCCTCGGCGAGCAGGTCGTCGTCCGCTTCAAGCTCGTAGAGCTCCAGGGTGGCGCGACCGTCGTCCACCCAGTTCTGCCAGCGCCGCAGCTGCTCCAGCTGGGCCTTCACCTCATCGAGTTGGCGCATCTTGGCCTGGGCCTGCTTCTGGTCGTCCCAGAAGTCCGGCTGGGAGGCCAGTTGCTCCAGATCCTGTTGACGGGCTTTGAGGGCCGGTACGTCAAAGGCAGTCCTGGGCATCGCCCAGGCGGTCGGTGAGCTCGGAGAGGTCGCGCTTGAAATCGGTGAGGTCGAGCACGGGGGCTAGCGGAGTGATGAGGGAGCCTATCGCCGCAACCTATCGCTGCAGTCCCGCCGCCTAGGATCAACGTTGAACTGCCGATGCTGCAAGGGCTCAGGTCACGTTGAGCAATGCTCACTCCCAAGCTATGAAAGAACCTCAGCAGGCCAAGGTTGATGTTTATACGTCTCGATTTTCACCCCAGTGCATGAAGGCGAAGGCGCTGCTCGATCACAAAGGAGTGACCTATAACGAGTTTTTTGTGGATCGCGATGAGCAGATCCGTGCGGTGATGGTGAAGCGCTCCGGTGGCCGCACCACCGTTCCCCAGATCTTCATCAATGGCCGTCCCGTCGGTGGTTTTGAAGAATTGGAGGCGCTCGAGGCCGGCGGGCAGTTTGAGCTGTTGCTCTCCCAGGCTCCGCCACGACCCCAGGGCGAATGGCGATCCTCAACGGGTCCCGAGGGGATGCCCCGCCCGCGCCTCAGCAGCTGATCAGCCCGCCGGCTAGATCGGCTCCCAACCTCCACCTGGTTCCCATCCTTTCGCCCCTTGTCTGTGATTGCTTCCCAGCTGTTTGTGATCGATCCGATCGCGCGCCTCAATCCCGCCAAGGATTCCAGCGTGGCGTTGATGCAGGCGGTGCAGCGGGCGGGTCAGGCGGTGTGGGTGTGCACCCCCGCCGATCTCTCGGCCGTGGCGCCCTCGGCCAGCGAAGGCCGCGGCGGCCACGACACCTGGGCCCTGGCCCAGCCGGTGCAGCTCGGTGCGATCGCGCTGGAGGCCGGCGTCTGGCAGGTGCCCGATCGCTGGTTTGAGCTGGGTGCGGTCCGGTTGCTGCCGCTGGAGCACTTCCAGGTGGTCTGGATGCGCAAGGATCCGCCGGTGGATGAGGCCTATCTCTATGCCACCCATCTGCTCGATATCGCCGAACGACGTGGTGTGCGGGTGCTCAATCGCCCCGCCTCGCTGCGGGCCTGGAACGAGAAGCTCAGCTCCCTGCGCTTCAGCCATCTGATGGCTCCCTCGATGGTGAGCAGCCGGGTGGAGCAGCTGGCGGGCTTCGCCCGCGACCATGGCGAGGTGGTGCTCAAGCCCCTGGGCGGGCGGGCTGGTCAGGGGGTGGTGTTCGCCTCCACCGCCACCCCCGGTCTGCGGGCCCTGCTGGAGCTGGTGACCGCTCAGCAACAGCTGCCGGTGATGATTCAGGCCTTCCTGCCGGGGGTGAGCGCCGGCGACAAGCGCATCCTGTTGGTGGCTGGCGAGCCGCTGGGTGCAGTGAACCGGGTGCCCACCGGCGGCGAGTTCCGCAGCAATCTGGCGGTGGGCGGTGCCCCGGAGGCCACCGGGCTGAGTGAGGCGGAGCTCCGCATCTGCGCCGAACTGGCGCCGGCGCTGCGGGCGGAGGGTCTGTTTTTCGTCGGTATCGATGTTATTGATGGTCGGCTCAGTGAGATCAACGTCACCAGTCCCACTGGCGTGCGCGAGGTGGAGCGCCTGGGCGGCATCCCCCTGGCGGATCTGACGATCGAACGGCTGGCGCTCTGAAAGCCAGCCGGGATGGCGCTGGGGCGGCCGCCCCAGGCTTCAGCTCAGTCGCGCTGACGCCGGCAGGTTCAGCTGCTGTTGCAGCACCCCCAGCTTCAGGGCCACCTCCTGCAGCTCCCGCTCCGGCCGTGAGCCCCGCACCAGGCCGGCGCCGGCGGTGAGTTCGAGCTGCTGGCCGCGCAGGATGCCGCTGCGGATCGCCACCCGCAGGTCGAGGTCGCCGGCGCTGTCGATCCAGCCGATCGGGGCGGCGTAGTGCCCGCGTTCGAACGGTTCGAGGCTGCGCAGCCAGGCCATCGCCTCGCGCCGCGGCAGGCCGGCCACCGCCGGGGTGGGGTGGAGGGCCGCGGCCAGGGCCAGGGGCTGGTGGTCGGCGAGGCAAGCGGTGATCGGTGTATGCAGATGCACCAGGGAGCCGTGGCGGGCCAGGCGTGGATGGCGGGGCCGCCGTGGTTCGAGGCCCAGCCGCTGCAGCACGGCGGTGATGGTGTCAACCACCAGTTCGTGTTCATGGCGGTCCTTGACCGAGTGCAGCAGCTCGGCCGCCGCCGCGCCGAGGGGGGCGGTGCCGGCGAGGGCGTCGCTGCGCAGCTGCCCCTGGCGCACGGTGAGCAGCCGTTCGGGGGAGGCCCCCAGCAAGGCTTCGGCGCCAGATTGTTGCCACAGGAAACGACAGCTGCCGCTCTGGCTGCGGCGCAGATGGCGCAGCAGGGTGAGGGGGTCCAAGGGGCGATCCAGGAGCAGCTGCTGGCGCACCGCCAGGACCAGCTTGCGCAGTTCGCCGCTGTTCACCAGTTCCAGGGCCCTCTCGAGGGCAGCTCGATAGCCGGGCTGCCAGCTGG
>CAIZOZ010000109.1 GCA_903934745.1 uncultured cyanobacterium | reverse complement strand
ATCGCCGGCAGGGGCCTCCCCATCTCGGCCAGCAGCCTGCCCCAGCGGTGGGCCACCGCCCCATCAACCGGTAACACCCGGCCGGCAAAGAAGGCCGGCAGCTCCTGCTCCAGCCAGCTGCGCAGCGCTTGCTGCCGTTCGCCCGCCTCCAGCTTCTCCACACCGCGCCGGATCTCGCCCAGGCTCAGCACGCTCAGATAGAGCTGGCCCGCCGGCCGCCGTTCAAACCACTGCACCACCCTTGGTTCCGGCTCGCGGCGCCGCAGCTCCGAGATCACGTTCGTGTCAATCAGATAGCCATCGCCCATCGCCAGCCGGGAGTCCCTCAAAGCTCCAGATCCCTGGTGAGGTCTGAGCTGCGTTCCAGATCCAGCTCGTCGGCACCCACCAGGGGCGAGCGGCGGATGAACGACACCAGCGATTCGCCGTTGTGCTGCTGGCGGTGGTACGCCTCAGCTGAAAGCACCACGGCCACGGGCTCGCCGTGGGAGGTGAGCTGCTGCGGCTGCTGTTGGGCACGCTTCACCAGCTCGGAGAGACGGGCCTTGGCTTCGTGGATCGGCCAGCTCTGCATCCCGTCCTCCTCGATTGTGACCACTCTAGTCATAATTTCACCTCAGAGAATCCGCACGCGGCCGCCCTGTTGCACCAGCGGCAGCAGGCGCGCCTCGATCTCCTTCGCCAGCGCCAGCACGTCCGCTTCGCTGTTGAGCTCGCGGTTCTGCAAGCCCAGGTCCACCGACTGGGTCAGCTGGCGTTCCTTGCCGGTCGTGACCAGAAGGCTGTCAAGCGTTTCCACGGCCACCTTCTCGGCCCGTTGCAGCCGCGCCACGAACGGATCCCTCAGGTCCACCAGGCCCGGAGCGATCGCCTCCGCATCAGTGCTGGTCACACAAGAGGCGAACGGTTTGAGCACCGCATGGCTCTGGTCAGCGCCGAGGGTGCTGAAGCCGCGGCAGCCACGCACCTTCTGGCGGCTCGCCTCCAGGCGTTGCTCCTGCTCCAGCAGCAACTGGCTGCGCTCACTGCGGTAGGCGGCGCGAATCTCGTCCAGATCACCCTCCAAGTCCCCCAGGCCCCGCCAGGGCTCCGGGCTGTCGAGCTTCTCGTGTACGCGAGTGGCGGCGGCTTCCACGTTGGTGGCGGTGACGCCAAGGCTCTCCAGCTGGCTAGCCATCCGCGTCACCACCGTGTGGGCCTCCCGGAGGGCCTCCACCGTTGTGTCCTGCACCTCGGCTTCCAGCACCTGAAGGGTGGAGATCCCATCGCGCAGGGCGTCGAGGTGGCGCAAGACGGCCTCAACCGTGGGACGGGTCAGCCTGGGGTTGCGCAGGCTCTGCTCCAGGGCCGTCTGCAGCTTGGCCAGAACGGCGGGTTCCTGGAAATCCCAGGGCAGGCGGCTCAGGCGGGTCTGAACGTCCCGCAGGCGTTTGGCCACGCCCGGGAACAGCTCGGCAACCGCATCAGCGATCGGGCCCTCCTCCCTGTCCAGATCCCGCTTGAGCAGCACATGAAACAACTTGCAGATGCGCGCCCGCTCCTGCTGGCTGGTGCCACCGTCGCCGCCCCTGCCGATTCGCGCCTTGCGGAAGCTGCGGTCCTTGTCGAACAAGTCCTGCACCCCGGCATCCCGCCGGGCGGTGATCGGCGGACCCGTCTCCGGTGTGATCGCAATCTTGCCGCCGCGCAGCAAACCGGCCACGCAGGCTT
>CAIZOZ010000108.1 GCA_903934745.1 uncultured cyanobacterium | reverse complement strand
GGCTCCTTCGAGCCCGGCCCCCTGGCTGCCGTTCATGGTCGGGATCCCCTGCTGCTCCAGGAGCATGGGGCCCTGGAGCCCATCCTCGAAGACCTGGGGCTCCCGCCGCTCCTCCCCTTCCTGCAGGGAATCGCCACTCCCCCCTGGCTCTCCCCCCTGGCCCGCACCGCCCTCTCCACCTATCTGCACACCCTGCTCCTGACCCGGGCGGTGGTGGCCGAAGCCCCTGTGCCCGGCTTACTGATCGGCTACAGCCTGGGGGAGCTGGTGGCCGCCACCATCTCCGGTGTCTGTACGGAGCGAGATGTGCTGGGATGGTTGCTGAGGATCAGTCGCGTGATCGAGACCACCACAGAGCCAGTGGTCTGCTACTTCGTGAATGGCCCCTTCCCCACCTCCTTTCCCCCCTCCTTTGAGAACGCACCCATCTTCAGCTTCCTGGGGGGATCCGGGGCCCATCTGGCCGCCTGCCCCACCGGGTACTTCCAGGAGGTGCTGGCCTGGTTCACTCAACAGGACCTGATCTGTGCCTCCATCGGGGTGAACCACGGGTTCCATACCCCTTTGCTGGAACCAGCCTTCGAGGCTCTCACGGCCGACCTTCACGCTCTGCCCACCAGGCCCGGAAGGCGGCCCTGGTACTCCTGTGCAACAGGTTCCCGGGTGGACAGGCTCGATCCCCAGCACCTCTGGGCCATCCTGCGGCAACCAATCGCGCTTGGGCCCCTTGGGACATGGGAGAGCCGTCGACACCGGCTCACGGTTCTTGAGTACGGACCCATTCGGTTTCTTTCCAACTTCCGAGACCTGCTGCCGCGAAACAAGGACCTGATGTTGCCCAGTCTGTTTCAGGGCTACGGCGAACCTGATGATCAAACGATATCCGTGACGCTGGCCAACGCATTGCGCTGAGGCACCAGAGGAGCGAATTCCAAAGAAAGCTAACTTTTTAATGTTTTCATCAGCAACTGATCTTGTAACATTTACTAATTACTCATTTGGGTCAACGATGTCTGGTCGCACCATCGACTCCATCAACCCGGTGGGTAAGATTTCCAGCGGGAAGGTCGCTCAACAGCAGCCGGTGGAGTGGACCCCAGTCACGGTCAAAGAGAGAAATGCCAATATATTTTTTTATCACGCCTCCACGAACCCCAAACCTGGCGCCCCACACACCATCAACGGCCTACTGGAGCAGGCCCTAGGAGAGTTTGGCTACAACCTGTCTTCCGTTTCATACGTTGAGACCATTCAAGACAAGACCACTCAAAACGGCCAGTTCTTTGCCATGGAGGAAGCCCGAAGGGTTGCCAACCTCACATCGAATGCAGTGGATCTGGCCTTCTATTGCGACGGCGGTGTCCAGATCTGCCCTCCAAGCAAAAGAAATGCTCGGCACAACGTGATCTTCTTTCATGGTATGGCAAGGAATGTGGGCATCTGGAGCAGCAATGCTGATGTTGATCTTTACCTCGCAAACTCCCTCTACCTAGCCGAAGTACTCCAGGGACTCCTCGCCATGCCCCGCTGGCAGAGTGGATGGTGTATTGATGCCAACATTTACTATTCTGTCAAGCCAATCCGACTGGGTCTGCCGTGGCTCTCTACCTCCTATTTAGATCATGGAGATTGCAAAGCACTGAGTCAACTGCCGCCAGCGGTGGAACAGGCAATTGAAGAGGAAGATTTCCTCGGCCACGCTCTTCAACCAGGGAAAAGCGATAAAATTGCCCATCTTGAGATCATGCTTTATCTTTCACGCGTTGCCGCAGAACAGGGCCGCAAGGCACGGCTACTCGTGACTGAAGTGGACTTCGCCAGCCTCGAAACCTACCTCCTGGATCCAACCAACCCATGGGCGCTGCGCTTCCATGACCAGTTGAAGCAAGCGGGGCTCAGACTGAAGGATCTGTTGATTCCAACGCCCAGGCTGCCAAGGAACCAGCTGTTCAGGATCTTCCAGTCCTGCACTTTCGGGCTTTCCTACAACGTTGTTCCGGAGGCATTTGGAATCTACGTTCTAGAGTCTGTCTTCCATGGCTGCCCTATCTACACGAACGGATCTGGCAATATGCGACATGTTCTGCCGGAGAACAATGGGATCAACATCATCGAAAGTGAAGCCATGGTATTCGGCGCCCGCAACGGCTATACCGAGGTTGGGGCCCGGATTCTCCACGACAGCACAGCAGGCCGAGATGCGACGAAGAAAGCCTGCGTAAGGGGGCGAGATTTTATCCTGAAAAATTATTGTCATGACACCATGAAGAAAGATCTGGCAGCCTGTCTCTCCAGCCTCGACCACAAGAATCAGGCTTCCATCAAAACTCTCGATCCTGGGCAGCTGACGATACGCCTGGGACCACTAGTGCGCTCCTGGAACCACCTCACCGGCGCCCTCATCTCCGATCTCGCGAACGACGTTCTCCCTCCCCACAAACAAGCCCTGATCCACGGGATCCTCGGCCGCAGGGGCGACGACGTGATCACCGAACTCGGCACAACAGATCTCGCCGTGGTGGACGAGCTGTTCTGTGCCGGCATCCTGGCCCTCGTTCCCGGAGGCTGAGGTCATGGAAGCCGCCCCACCAAGCCCGTGCCTTGTCATCTCCCCCCACCGTGATGACGCCTGTTTCTCCCTGGGTGGCGCCATCCATCGATGGCAAGAGCTGGGCAGGGAGGTCACCGTGGTCAATCTGTTCACGGGCCACCCGGGACCCCACCTGTCACCCCAGGCGGAGGCCTATCACCAGCGATTCGGCGCGGTGGACCTGATGGAGCTGCGACGGCAGCGGGACCAAGAAGCCCTCGAGATCCTCGGGGTGCCATACATCGACCTGAATCATCAGGACTGCCTCTACCGCCTCGGCACCGATGGCGTGGGGTGGCGCTATCCCGAGCCGGAGCACATCTTCGGGATCCTTCACGCCGAAGAAGGCCCTCTGCCTCAGGCACTGGTCGCCTCCCTCCGCTCCCGAATCCACCTCACCGAAGCCACCCTGGTACTGGCACCGCTCGCCGTGGGCAACCACGTGGACCACCAGCTCGCCCACCGGATGGCACGGCTACTGGCTGAGGAAGGGCTGCCCGTGGCCTTTTATGAAGATGCTCCCTATGTCTTCAGCCCCCGGGGCCCGGAGGATCTCACCAGAAGGAGCAGCGGGATGGAGGCCGAGGTGCTGTGGCTGGAGCAACGGCACCTGGAAAGCAAACGGAAGGCCATCGGGGCCTACCAGAGCCCCGTTCCGATCGAAGCCTTCGCTGCCTACAGCCAATCCTTCGCCGGTGGCCATGCCGCAGAACGGATCTGGCGACTGCCGCCCTCAGTGTGAGGTGGGGGGCAAATCGACCCCGAGGCGACGGGGAATGGCAGCCTCATAGATGTCTCGTAGCTGCCCCAGCGGCAGGGCGAGCAGCTGCTGACCGCCCTGATTGAAGGACAGCTCGGACCCCGCCTCCACAACCCCCAGACAGGCCGCCGGCAGGGGCCCACCGTCCGTCACCGCTCCAGCCAGTGCCTGCTGCCAAGCCACGGTCTGAGACGGTGGCACGGTCACCAAGATCCGGGCACCCCCCTCGGCGAACAGGAGCCGGTCGAGGCGGGCGGCACTGGCGGGTAGCTCCAGGTGAGCTCCCAGACCCGAAGCGATGGAGGCTTCGGCCGCCGCCACCGCCAGGCCACCGTCACTGAGATCGTGGGCGGAAGCCACCAGACCAGCCGTGATCGCCCGACGCAGAAAGGCCTGCACGGAGCGCTCCAGATCCAGATCCACCTCCGGCGGGCGACCGGTGAGCTGGCCATGGATCACCTCCAGATAGCTGCTGCCCGCCAGGGACACGCGGGCATCGGGTGAGGCCAACGCGCCAGCACCAGCCTCCAGGGGCGCGCCCAGCAACCAGATGGCGTCGCCGGGATGCCGCCAGGCCAGACCGGTGATCCAGGCCAGATCATGCACCAGCCCCACCATGCCCACCACCGGCGTGGGATGGATCGGTTGCATGCTGCCGTCCGGCAGCCGCGTTTCGTTGTACAGGGAAACGTTGCCACCGGTCACCGGGGTGTCGAGGGCAGCGCAGGCAGTGGACAGACCGCGGCAGGCCAGGGCCAACTGCCAATAGCCACTGGCAGTGTCGGGCGAAGGGAAGTTGAGGTTGTCGGTGACCGCCAGCGGTTCGGCGCCGACGCAGCTGAGATTGCGGGCCGCCTCAGCCACGGCCGCCATCGCACCGCGCTCCGGATCAAGCGCCACCCAGCGGTTGGGGCAATCGACCACAGCCGCCACGCCGCGCTGGCAGGCCTCCAGGGAGCCGGCCCCCTGCTGGGGCCGCAACCGCACCACGGCCGCGTCGGCGCCACCCGGCAGCAGCACCGTGTTGGCCTGCACCTGGTGGTCGTACTGGCGATACACCCAGCGCTTGCTGGCGATCGTGGGGTCATCGAGCAGCCGCAGCAGCACATCGCTCCAGGGCAGCCGACCGTCACCCAGGGCGATGCCAGCGGCGGTGGCCTCAGGCAGGGAGGTTTCGCGCCACTGCCAATGGCGCCGGATCGCCTCCGGGGGCTCCGCCAGCAGCTCGTGCTGGTTGATCGGTGTGTCGTCGGCCAAGGCATTGGCGGGCACCTCCGCCACCACCTCGCCGTGTTGAAGCACCCGCACCACGTTCTCGGTCAGCACCCGACCGACCACGGCCGCCTGCAGACCCCAGCGACGGAAGCGAGCCATCAGCACCTCTTCGCGGCCGGCCTGCACCACGAACAGCATCCGCTCCTGGGATTCACTCAGCAGGAACTCGTAGGCAGTCATGCCGGTTTCCCGCGCCGGCACCCGATCGAGATCAAGCTCAATCCCGAGGCCACCCTTGGCGGCCATCTCCGAACAGCTGCAGGTGAGGCCGGCGGCGCCCATGTCCTGGGCCGCCACCACATCACCACTCTGGAAGGCCTCCAGACAGGCCTCAATCAGCCCCTTTTCCAGAAAGGGATCACCCACCTGCACGGCGGGGCGATCGTCGAGGGAGGCCTCGGTGAGCTCGGCACTGGCGAAGCTGGCACCGCCCATGCCATCACGGCCGGTGGTGCTGCCCACGTACACCACCGGATTGCCCACACCCCGGGCACCGGAGCAGACGATGTCGTCGGTTTCCATCAAGCCCAGGGCCATGGCATTGACCAGGGGGTTGCCGCCGTAACTGGGATCAAAGGCCACCTCGCCGCCCACGGTGGGCACGCCGACACAGTTGCCGTAGTGGGCGATGCCGGCCACCACCCCCTCCATCAGGCCGACATTGCGCTCGTCCTCTAGGGGGCCGAAGCGCAGGGCATTGAGCAGGGCGATCGGCCGCGCCCCCATCGTGAAGATGTCGCGCAGGATGCCCCCCACGCCGGTGGCAGCTCCCTGGAAAGGTTCAACGGCGGAGGGGTGGTTGTGGCTCTCGATCTTGAAGGCGAGGCGCTGGCCCTGCCCCAGATCCACCACGCCGGCGTTCTCCCCTGGCCCCACCAGGATGCGGGGGCCGGTGGTGGGGAACTGGCTCAACAAGGGCCGGGAGTTGCGGTAACAACAGTGCTCCGACCACATCACCCCGAACATGCCCAGCTCGGCCCGGTTGGGGGCGCGGCCCAGCCGACGCACGATTTCCTCGTAGTCGCTCTGGCTGAGGCCTTCCTTGCGCAGCGCTTCAGGCACCGAAAAGGGGGAAGAGGGAGAGAAGACCAACGCAGGCCGTTGCAGCAGGCCTCCAGTATCAGATCCAGGGATCATCTTCCTCATCGCGGCCGCGGAAGCGATCGCCCGGCGCCTCACCTCGCCTGGAACGCGGTCGGCCTGATGGGGGCCGTTCGGCTCGATCCCAGTCCGATTCGTCCTGTTCGTCCTGAACTGGGCGCTGCTGCCGC
>CAIZOZ010000107.1 GCA_903934745.1 uncultured cyanobacterium | reverse complement strand
GGCTCAGGGCAGCGAACACCGAGTTGGGCTGCTTGTCGAGGTACTCCGGCAGCACACCACAGGCCAGGAAAGCCGTGATCTGCGTCCGGTTTGGCATGGCATCGGTGACGAGGCCGTTGTGGGCCACCGTCCTTTCCAACAGGTCGCTCAACCGCTGCTCGGTCCAGTAGGTCCGGCCACCGTTCTCGCCCGTCAGCTGACCCTGGTAGTGGAGGCCAACTTTTGCTGCCACGCCTGACTGTTTGCCATGGCGCTGCACCGCACCCTTCGCCGAGGCCGGCAGCTGCGTCTGGAGAGGCATCAGGCCCGGAGCACCCAGAACCTCCGCAAAGCGATGCAGGAACTGGCTCAGTGTCTCCTCGCGATGCCAGTAGCCGGCACCGGCGTCCTCCTCGTTGTTGGCGATCACCCTGAGATGCAGGGCCCATTCCGCCTCGGGCACCTCCAGGGCGAGCGCGGCGTAGAGCTCGAGCCGCCGGTTCAGGTTCAGATGGATCACCTGCTCCAGCCCCAGGGCCGAAGACGAGGATCCTTCACAGACGCTCGCTTCGAGTGCATCAGTGTGGAAGGGCAGCCGCCCCAGCGTTACCAGCCAAGGCTGAAGGGCCGCGAGCAACCGCTGGCGCTCGCGTTGCTCGCGGCGGTCGCCCATCCGCTCAGCGAGTTCCTTGGGGGAGTGGCCGCAGCATTCGCTCAGCTTGCGGAAGCTGATTCGCACCGCCTCACGGCTGATCGGCGGGCTGGCGTGAATGCCAATGGCCTGCAGGGTTTCCTCGCCGGCATGGCGCAGGTAGGCCTCCACTGCTCTGGTCGGTTCGACGGCGCGCCGCAGCTGGCGCAACCAGCCGCTGGCACTGCCCACCGCCCCGAATCGCTGGCGGTATGTCTCCAGCAGCACTCCCTGCAGTCCCTCGGCGAGCAGCCGTCGGTCGTCGTCACCGGAGACGGCCACCTCGATGTCATGGAAGACGGTGCGCAGCTGGTGGAGCTCCTCGCTCCGGTGGATCAGACCACTGAAATGCTCCAGGGTGAGCGAGCCCAGTTCCTCCAGCATCCGGAGTGAACCGGGCACCTCCGCGGTTGCGTTGCCGAGCAGGGCGACGGCGCGCTCCAGCCAGCGCTGGTCCTCCGCCTCATCGAAGAAAGGCTGCGTCGGCTGATCGATCCAGCGGCCGGCTGAGGAGGAGAAGGCCGCGGCGATCGCCTCGGCCAGGGGTGCGGGCGGGGTGAACGCCGCGGCGGGATCAAGTCTCAGGGGGAAGGGCAGCCCCAGACGCTCCAGACCATTGCTCAGCTCCTGCAGACCATTAGCCCCCACGCCGCGCAGGCGCAGCAGTTGCGGCTCTTCCAGGCCGACCAGATCGCTGATCCGCTGGAGCCCGTTGCGGTGCAGCGTGTTGTTCATTCGGATGCTCAGACCCAGCAGGGCAATGCCCTGTTGCAGCTCAGGCGCCGGCTCAGCGCAGGACGCCGCAATCGTGCGGCTCTGCCCGAAGGAGAGCAGCTGCGGAAGCTCCACAGCCAGCACGGGCTGGAGCATTGCCACCAGACGCACCAAGGAACGCCCGGCGCCCGGCTCAATCAGCCCCCGCTCGATCGCCTTCTGCAGCTCCTGGCAGAGGCGGGTGTCCTCGCACAGCCCGAGGATGTTGATCAGCAGCTCGCGGCGCTGGGCAGGTCTGAGGGCGGCCAGGCTGCCTTGCAGCTCCTCACCATCCAGGAAGACAGCACCATCGAAGCCGAGATCGCACCAGCAGCGGCGCAGCTGGTCGATTGCGGTGCCGAGCATCGCGATGGCCAGGCCTCCAGCCTGAGGCTGCCCCTGGTGGCGATCGTCAGGCTGGGGAGCGGCGAAAGAAACGAGGCAGGTCATGGGTTGGGCGACGAACTGGAGACAGTGAAAACCCGATGGAACGCCAACGTGCTCAACGAGTGCGAATGACACAGGGCCCTGGATCGCCAGGCCCACCCGCCAGCAGGGATAGACACAGATGGAGGGTGGGATGATGAACCTCAGCTTTGTGGCGGCATCCGCAGGTATCCAATGCTCAGATACGCCTATGCGCCTGCGGAAGACCGCACGCTTGAGCTGCGCAGCGGCGACTACTTCCGCGAGGGACTCACCACGGATCTGCTGGTGATCTCAGCCTGGGATGGTTATTATGAGCCGGAGCAAGGCACGATGATTGCTGCTTTAGAGCACTGCGGCATCACGGTGGGAGGGTTGGAGCGAGCGCTAGACTTCACAGGATCTGATTCGATCAAAGCCTGGGTAAGCCACGAGCTGGATACTGCGGATGCGCCGATTGAATGGCCAGAGAGCTGCACAACGCGATTCAGGCGGCTGGCCGTGATCGAGAGCCCGCGAATCGATGGCGAGCTTGCCGGTGATGCATCAGAAAGAAAGGAGGTTCCAGTCTTCAAGAAGATGTTCAGGCTGCTCGCTCTCCTGCCCCTCCATCATGTCCCTTGCCGCTACGTGACAACGCCCCTTCTCAATGCGGGCCAGCAGAGAGCCGAGCTTTCGGATCTGACTCCAGGATTGATCGAAGGGATCAGAGTTGGCTTCAATCATGTCCCCGAGCTGAAGCAGCTCGTGGTGTTTGATCTCAAGGTGGAAGCAATCGATAATCTCAAGACGACGATCCTGGAGCACTTCGGCAGCACCCAGGAAACAAGTGAACTGAAACTGAACAAAGAACAGAGGCTCTACATCAAAGAGATTGCCCAGAAATTGCAAGCCTTCAAGGAGGGGGTTCAGATTCCAGAGGAAGCAAAGAAAATAACCCAGGACATCCTTGAGCAGCTGGATGACAAGCAAGAGAAAGTCAATTTAGTCGCCATTGGCATATCGGCACGAAAGT
>CAIZOZ010000106.1 GCA_903934745.1 uncultured cyanobacterium | reverse complement strand
AGCCTCGCCGCTGTGCTCGGCCTGGTGCTGGCGAACCTTCAGCCCGGCGACATGGTGCGGATCGGCTCGAAGAATTTCACCGAGCAGCTGATCCTCGGCGAACTGCTGGCCCAGCAGATTGAAAGCGACACGGGCCTGAAGGTGCAGCGCCGCTTCGGTCTCGGCGGCACCGGTCTGCTGCACGACAGCCTGCGCCATGGTCGGCTGGATGGCTACGTGGAGTACAGCGGCACGGCCTGGACGGCGATCCTGAAGCAGCCGCCGCCGCTGCCGGGGCCCAGGGCCGCCCAGCAGGTCTGGCAGAACACGCGCCTGGCCTACGGCCGCCACTTCGGCCTGCAGGTGTTCCCTTCCCTGGGCTTTGAGAACAGCTTCGCGATCCTGGTGCGCCAGGCCGAGGCCCAGCGCCTCAAGCTGCAGACGATCAGTGATGCCGCGGCCCACACCCCGGGCTGGCGTGCCGGCTTCGGCTATGAGTTTCTGAATCGGGCCGATGGTTATGCCGGCCTGGTGCAGCGCTATGGCCTGCGCTTCGCGGCGCCGCCCCAGAGCATGGATCTGGGCCTCACCTACCGCGCCCTGGCGGAGGGCCAGGTGGATCTGATCGCCGGCGACAGTACCAATGGCCTGATCCCGACCCTGAAGCTGCAGGTATTGCGCGATGACCGCGGCTATTTCCCGCCCTACGACGCCGTGCCGGTGTTCCGCAGCGCCATCCTGCAGCGCCATCCGCAGCTGGTGGCGGCGGTGGAACGACTGACGGGCCGATTGAACGCCGCGACGATGCAGGGGCTCAATGCCCAGGTGGATCTTCAGAAGCGGCCGGTGGAGGCGGTGGTGCGCCAATGGCGCCAGCAGGCGGGGCTGGCGCCGGAACGGCCCCGCCGCTGAATGGGTTCAGCGCCAGCCTTCACGCCGCATCCAGCTGATCCAGTCGGCGGAGATCTGCTTGGGGCACACCGCCTCACACTCGAGCTGGTTGCTGCAGCTGCCGAAGCCCTCCGCCACCATCCGCTGCTGCAAGGCCACCGTCCGCCGGGCCCGCTCCGGCTGGCCCTGGGGTAACTGGCCGAGATGGGCCAGCTTGGCCGCCACGAACAGGCTGGCCGAAGCATTGGGACAGCTGGCCACACAGGCGCCGCAGCCGATGCAGCTGGCGGTGTCGAAGGCGCTGGTGGCCTGGTCGCGGCCGATCAGGATCGCATTGGCCTCCGGGGCGCTGCCGGTGTTCACCGAGCAGTAACCACCGGCCATCAGCAGCCGATCGAAGGCCGAACGATCAACGCTCAGATCCTGCAGCAACGGAAAGGCGCGGGCCCGGAACGGCTCCAGCACCAGGGTGGCGCCATCGGCGAACTGGCGCAGATAGAGCTGGCAGACGGTGGTGGCGGCCTGGGGCCCATGGGCCTGGCCGTTGACCAGAAAGCCGCAGGAGCCGCAGATGCCCTCGCGGCAATCATGCTCGAACCCCACTGGCCGCTCGCCGGCGGCGATCAATTGGCCATTGAGGTGATCGAGGGCCTCAAGCAACGACAGATCGGTGGACACCTGCTCCAGCCGGTAGGCGGCGAAGGCCCCGGCCGCGTCCGGCGTGGCCTGGCGCCAGATGCGCAGGTTCAGGCAGATGGTGGCGGCCGCTGGAACGCTCATCGGTAATTGCGCTGGCTGGGCTGAATGGCGGTGTAGCTGAGCGGTTCGCTGTGGCGTCGGGGTTCGGCACCGGGCCGGTGTT
>CAIZOZ010000105.1 GCA_903934745.1 uncultured cyanobacterium | reverse complement strand
CGTCTTGGAATCGAGATGTCCAGCACCGGTGCCTCCAGCTCCTCGTCCGTGGCGGCGGCCTGGATGGCGATGCTGGCATTGAGCAGCGGCACGGGCGCGGCGATCGCCACCAGCAGGGCGCTGCCATGGCCTTCGAAATAGGCCGCCCGCAGCCAGCGGGGATCGAGCTCCTGCAGGTCCACACTCACCGCCGCCGTAGCCCCCGGCGAGCGGGCATGGCCGCTGGCCAGGCGGCGGGGCTGGGGTTGGTGGGCGCTGCCGCTGCCGATCACCCAACCGATGGCCCCGCCCACCAACACCGGCGATCCCGGACCCAGCAGGCTCAGGCCGGGCATCACCAGGCCGATGCTGTCGGCGCCGCCGCAGGTGTAGAGGGCGTTGGCCCAGGGGCCCAGCAGGGGGCCGTAGGGGCTGCGGATCAGGCCGGCGGCGCTGCTCACGGCCACCAGGCCGTTCTCGCCGATGGCCCGGTGCAGCAGCAGGCGTCCCAGGCCGATCTGCTCCAGGCTGAGGCGGGTGTGGAGTTCGCGACGGGGCTGCAGCGGCGTGACCTCGCCGGCGGCGCTGAACTCAACGCTCGCTCCGGCCAGCAGGGCGGCCAGCACCTGGGCGCCGCCGTGGCGCTGGCCATCGGCGCGGGCCCCGGCGATCGGCAGCACCAGATCGCTGCCGGCGCCACCGGCCAGGGCGGCCACACCGTCGAGCTGGGGATCGCGCAGGCGAATCGGAGGGTCGGTGGCACCAAGGCTGAGGTGCAGGCTGGCCTGATCGGTGAATTCGGCATTGGCCGCTACCACCACGTCGGTCTGGTCGTAGGCCTGGCTGAGACCCTGCTGCCGCACCAGCTGGCGGAAGTCGGCGGCGACCCTGACCCGCAACTGTCCGCGGCACTGCCGCTGCCGCAACTCCGCTTCGCTCCGGGCTGGCAGCCGTTCCGCCGGGCTGCGCTGGGCTCCGGGATCGCCCGTGTCGTCCTTCATGGACTCCAGCTTGGGGCCGATCGGGCCGGCTGTGGATGCCTTCGGTAGACTGCACTTTGCTTATGGCGGTCATGCATGGCGGATCCCACCGGACCTACCGGCTCTTCGAACGAACCCAAAGGACCCGGTGAATCCGACGGCCGGATCATCCAGACCGATCTCCGCAACGAGATGTCGCGCTCCTATCTGGAGTATGCGATGAGCGTGATCGTGGGTCGGGCCCTGCCCGATGCCCGCGATGGCCTCAAGCCGGTGCACCGGCGCATCCTCTACGCGATGTACGAGCTGGGGCTCACCAGCGACCGGCCTTACCGCAAATGCGCCCGGGTGGTGGGTGAAGTGCTCGGTAAGTACCACCCCCACGGCGATACGGCGGTGTACGACGCCCTGGTGCGCATGGCCCAGGACTTCTCGATGCGCATGCCCTTGGTGGACGGCCACGGCAACTTCGGCTCGGTGGATAACGATCCGCCGGCGGCGATGCGGTACACCGAATCGCGGCTGCAGGCCCTCACCACCGACAGCCTGCTGGAGGACATCGAAAGCGAAACCGTCGATTTCATCGACAACTTCGATGGTTCCCAACAGGAGCCCACCGTGATGCCGGCGCGGATTCCGCAGCTGCTGCTCAACGGCTCCACCGGCATTGCCGTGGGGATGGCCACCAACATCCCCCCCCACAACCTCACCGAGCTGATCGACGGCCTGCTGGCCTTGATCGCCGACCCGGAGCTCGACGATCGCCTGCTCACCGCGATCATTCCAGGGCCCGATTTCCCCACCGGCGGCCAGATTCTCGGCCGACGCGGCATCCGCGAGATGTACAGCACCGGACGCGGTTCGGTGACGATGCGGGGCGTGGCCAATATTGAAACGGTCGAAGCGAAGGGACGGCCCGATCGCGATGCGGTGATCATCACCGAACTTCCCTATCAGACCAACAAGGCGGCCTTGATCGAGCGGATCGCCGACATGGTGAACGACAAGAAACTTGAAGGTATTGCCGACATCCGCGACGAAAGCGATCGCGATGGCATGCGCATTGTCATCGAGTTGCGTCGCGATGCCTATCCCCAGGTGGTGCTCAATAATCTGTTCAAGCTCACCCCACTGCAGAGCAACTTCAGCGCCTACATGCTGGCCTTGGTGAATGGTGAGCCGATTGTGCTCACCCTGCGCCGCATGTTGGAGGTGTTCCTCGATTTCCGGGTTGAGACGATCGAGCGCCGCACCCGTTATCTGCTACGCAAGGCCGAAGAGCGCGACCATATCCTGCTTGGTCTGCTGATCGCCCTCGACAATCTCGACGCGATCATTGTGCTGATCCGTGCCGCCGCCGATGCAGCGACGGCCCGGCGGGGGCTGGTGGAGCAGTTCGGCCTCAGCGATCTTCAGGCCGACGCCATCCTGCAGATGCAGCTGCGGCGGCTCACGGCCCTGGAGGCCGACAAGATCCGCCTGGAGCACGACGATCTCCAGGCCAAAATCACCGACTACAAGGACATCCTGGCTCACCGCGAGCGGGTGTTTGGCCTGATCGTCGAGGAGCTGCAGACGCTCCGCAGCCGCTACGACTCCCCCCGCCGCACCGAAATCCTTGATCTCGAAGGCGGCCTCGAAGACATCGATCTGATCGCCAATGAGCGCTCGGTGGTGATGCTCACCGAGAACGGCTATCTGAAGCGGATGCCGGTGAATGAGTTTGAGGCCACCAGCCGCGGTACCCGCGGTAAGGCCGGCACCAAGAGCCAGGGCGAAGAGGCGGTGAAGTTGTTCATCAGCTGCAACGATCACGATGCCCTGCTGCTGTTCTCCGACCGCGGTGTGGTTTATTCCCTGCCGGCCTATCGGGTGCCGATGTGCAGCCGGGCGGCCAAGGGCACGCCGATCGTGCAGTTGCTGCCGATTCCGCGGGAGGAGGCGATCACCTCGCTGTTGTCGGTGAGTGCCTTCGAAGATGACGTGCAACTGGTGATGCTCACCAGCGGTGGCTATGTGAAACGCACCCGCCTTTCGGCCTTCAGCAACATCCGCTCCAATGGTTTGATCGCCATCTCGTTGGAAGATGGCGATGATCTGCGCTGGGTACGGCTCGCTCTGCCCGGCGACAGTGTGCTGATCGGCTCGCTCAAGGGCATGACGATCCACTTCCGCCTCAGCGATGAGGAGCTGCGGCCGCTGGGGCGCACGGCCCGCGGGGTGCGTGCCATGAATCTGCGCGAGGCGGATCAGTTGGTGAGCATGGACGTGTTGCCGGCGGAGCTCGCCGATCGGGTGGCCAGTTCCGAGCAGGCCGAGGAGGAAGGCGAAGCCGGCGAAGGCGCCGACGAAATTGTGGCCGCCAGTGAGGGCCCCTGGGTGCTGGTGGCCAGTGCCAGCGGCCTCGGCAAGCGGGTGCCGGTCGATCAGTTCCGGCTGCAGAAGCGGGCCGGCATGGGTCTGCGCGCCATCAAGTTCCGCCGCGAGGGTGATGTGCTGGTGGGGCTCAAGGTGCTGGGGGCCGGTGAAGAGCTGCTGCTGGTGAGTGAGCGGGGTGTGATCGTGCGGATGAAGGCCGATGCCATTCCGCAACAGTCCCGGGCGGCCACCGGCGTGCGTCTGCAGCGCCTCGACACAGGCGATCGGCTCACCGAAGTGGTGCTGGTGCCACCGGCGCCTGAGGAGGAGGAGGCTGAAGCCACCGTTGTCGGCGAGCTTGTCGCTGTTGGGCAGGCCCCGGCTGTAGAGCTGGCCCTGGCCGATGGCGAGATCACGGCCGCAGCCGAAAGCGCTGCTGAAGGCGCCAGCTCGACTGAGGACGAGACTGGGGCTGAGGACGAGTCCCTGGCAGAAGCTGAAGACCCTGGTTGAAGACCCTGGTTGAAGATCCTGGCAGGGCTGAAGATCCCATTCACCCCTGAGGCTGATGTTCGTCTTGCGGCTCAGTCGGTGGCGGCAGCGCCCCGTGAGGGGTGTTGACGCTGGAAGCGGGCGATCTCCAGTTCCAGCACGCCTTCGCTGATGCCGAGAGCGTTGGCGATACCGCGCAGCTGATGATCTTCTTCGAGCTCGATGATGCCGTCGGCGCAGGCCACGCGGAAGGCCGCTTCGAGGATCAGTTCGCGGACGTTATCATCGAGCAGCACCTGTTCAAAGCTGAGGTGTTGTAGCAATTGCTCGAACGGCCTGGAGCTGCCGCCGGCTTCAAGCTCGCTTTGGTGGCTCTCGGCCATCGCCTGCAGTTCCCCCTGTGGGGGTTGGTGTCCCATGATTTCGGTATAGGTTTCGGCGATGATGGCAATCTCGGGCTCCTCGATTTTGCCGTCCGCCAGGGTGATGGCGATCATGCATTCGAGCACCAGGTCGCGGACTTTGAGGGCATAACGATCGCCATGGGAAACGGCCCAGCGCAGTTCGCTGAGATCCCGTTGTTTGCGATTGTGCTGAGAAGCGCGTGGATCCCGTTTGCAGCCCGTACGTCCCCCCGAGAGACTGTCGTAGATGTGGAAGGTGAACAGCTCCACCAGTTGCCGGCAGAACGCCACGCCCCGCACCGAGTTGCCGTAGGAATCAAGCCGTGGCGAGAAGGTGGCGAATCCCATCAGGTTGGGTACCACGGTCAGCACCGCCCCGGCCACGCCTGATTTAGCCGGTAGGCCGACTTCAAGCGTAAACACGCCGGCGTTGTCGTACATGCCGGCGGCCTGCATCACCGAGAGCGTTTTCTTCACGACCTCGGTCGAGAGTGCCTGCTGGCCGGTGATCGGGCAAACACCGCCGTTGGCCAGGGTGGCTGCAGCCACCGAGAGCAGGGAGGCGGTCATCTCGATGCTGCAACAGGAAAGATAAAGATCGAGCATCTTGTGCAGATCCACGCCGCGGGGCAGGCCCCTGCCACCCTTGAGCAGGTAGGCGATCGCGAAGTTGTTGTCGGCCGTCTCTCGCTCCGAGAGCATGGTTTCCTCGCTGAAGCGCACGGGTGCCAGATCACCGCTCAAGGCAGCCCAGAGCTTGATGATCTCTTCGGTGATCTCGCGGGCGCTCTGCTCAGTTCGGCTGGAGGCCACCACGCCGGCCGTCATGATCGCGCCGGCGTTGACACAGGGGTTGAACGGCCGCGAGTCTGGCAACAGCTCGAGGGAGTTGAAGGGGCGTCCCGATGGTTCAACACCTACAAATTGATGCACAAAATCGGTGCCTTCCTCTTCGATGGCGAAGGCATAGGTGATCGGTTTCGATACTGATTGAATCGAATGATAGACATCCACATCACCAATTTCCAGGCGTTGGCCATCGACGGAGCAGAGGGCTACTCCCCACTTGTTGGGATCGGCATCCCGCAGGATCGGGATGTAGTTGGCGTTGTGACCACTGCAGTCGTCGGCGATGCGGTTAAACACCGATTCAATGTCGTAGCAGAACTCCTGCCAGTCGGGGATCACCAATTCGCGGTTAAAGGTCCGGTTGACCATCATCAGTTCGTCGCTCACCAAAGCCACGAACGCTTCAAAACTGATCGGACTTTCTCCTAGGGCCCGCAGGCGCTCCATGGTGGTGCGCAAACGGAAATCATCAAGCTGGATGCCGCTGCCCAGAATGTGTTGCTGGATCCTGGCGGCAGTGGTGGTGGCGCCGTTGTCATCAGCGACCAAAGCAAACATCTTCCGCAAACGGTCCATACTCAAAGGCTGAGGCTTTCGTCCCTAAGCTTAGAAGTTCGTCTGGACCTCGTTATGTCTGCAATGGACCAAACTGATCAAGATCAGCAAAGATCAGCAAAGATCAGCCAAGATCACCATCGTCTCAAGACCTTCAGTGGCTCGGATTGTGACCAGACTTGCTATGCCGCTTAACAATCAAGTTTCGCCGCAGAGGTCACGTTCTGGAGCGGCTGGAAGCCTCCTGCGGGTTGCTATTCGGTGATGGATGAAGATTTGAGTTTTGCTTGTAAGGATCGGCAGAGTGCTTTCGGCTGTCGTGGCTTGGCGATCGCATTTTTGCCGGTTTCAACATTATTGGTCAAAGCTGTTTATTGAGATCGTTAAAAAATTTAGCCTCGATCTGCCAAGGTTGGGAATGGGCTGTAGTTCTTCGCTCGCCTTAGGCTCATATTTTGATTGGGAGATCGTGTTTTGGCTTGATGGATTTCCCTGCCCTGAGCGCGCTTGCTCCTGCTCTGTTTCCGAAGTCGGTGCAGTTGGAACCAATCTCGATCTGAGCAGCTTCCTCAAAGCGATTCTAGGCATCCTGGATGCGGCGCGGGGTTCGAATCCCGGCGGATCGCCACCAGGCAGATCAGCAGCACGGCCACTACATTCTCCTCTGTTGAATACAGACCCATGGCCAGGGCGTTGAAGCCAGCCCAGCATCCTGCGGGAGGACGACCTGCTGGCCAGGCTCCTGGCAGCGGCTGGGAGGGCGTCTCAGGGTTGCATTTCAAGCCTGTCACCCATCGATGAAGGCACCGATCTGGGTCGGTGGCCATGGCGACCCCCCCCGCACCCGACGGCGGGATTACCACAAGGTGTTGCTGCAGTTGCTGTGGCGCATGCGGCTGGATCTGATCGTCTGGATCCTTGTCGTGGCGGTGGTCCTGGGCGGGTCGGTAGCCAGCCGCTGGCCCCTGCCGCCGACGGCCATCTCCGTGATCGGAATTGCCGTTTCGATTTTCATCGCCTTTCGCAACACCCAGGCGATCAGTCGTTGGTGGGAGGCGCGGGCGCTCTGGGGCACGATCATCAATGGCAGCCGCATCTGGCGCGATCTGCTGCTGGGCCTGTTGCCTTCGGAGCAACTGGCGACGGAGCGGGGGCGGCAGCTGCTCGACTATCAGGTGGCCAAGGTATGGCTGCTCAACTTTGAGTTGCGCAACTTCTGGCGGGCCGATGTACGCGAGGCTGTCACGGCGCTGCTGGGGGATCTGAATCTGCCAGCTGATACCTCCCTGCAGGAACTCTGCCGCCAACAGGCTCGGGCGATTCAGCGGCTGCACAGCGACGGCTGGGTGGACAGCTTTGGGCGCATGCAGCTCCTGGATGGCACCAAATTCGATCACAACGCCATTGGTGCTCTGGAGCGAATTCGCAATACGCCGATACCTCCTGCCTATGACGTCTTTGTTCGGATGATCACCTGGCTCTACGGCTTGGCTTTATTGATGAATTTCCATCATGCCCATCAGGCCTGGATCGGGATTGTGCTATTTCTTGGCTTTCTGATCGCCGAACGAATTGGATCTTATGTGGAGGGTCCCTTTGATCGCGATGGCAATAGTTTTTCCTTGCCGCTCAGCAGCATCTGTTGTGTGATCACCCAGGACCTGTTACAGCGGAGTCTGGAGTTCAGTCGCTTTCGTCCCAGCCATGATCCAACCAGCTGGGAATAGCTCATACTAGCCGGCCTCCCAGCCTGGAACGACGCCAGCCTGGATCAGCATTCCCCACCATCACCGACTGAAGCGATGCGATTGAAATCTCCACCTGGTGTCATTGTGATTGGCGGTGGCGTCAGCGGTTTGACGGTGGCCTGTTTTCTACTTAGAAAAGGCTTTCCCGTCACGGTCATCGCTGACCAATTCGCCCAGGAGACCACCTCCATGGTGGCCGGTGCCCTGTGGGAGATGCCCCATGCCGTCTGTGGTCACCATGATGCAGGTGTGGCTTTGCAGCTGTACGAGCAGGAGCAGTGGAGCCGCTTCAGTTACCACGTCTTCAGGCGCCTGCAGACCGTTCGAGGGGCTGGTGTGCATCTGCGCCGTGTGCATTTCTACAGTGAGAAGCCCCTGGCTGAAGACCGGGACTCGCAGCGCAAAATTGATCGTCTGCAGCGCTTTGTTTTGGGTCTGCAAGTCTCGGCCAGCCCGGAACGTGACGTGCGCCCCGGTGTGACCATCCGTAGCCATTATTCCTATCTGGCTCCGATGATTGACATGGGTGCTTATCTCCCTTGGTTGATCAGCCAAATCGAGGCTCTCGGGGGAGTCCTGGTGTCGAGACAGGTACAAGCCGAGGAGCTGACCAATCCAGAGCCACTGCTGGCGCGCCATGGCGCTGCCCAGCTGGTTCATTGCAGCGGACTGGGGGCCAGCACCCTGGTGGCTGACGCCGCTGTGTTTCCGGTGCGGGGCGCCTGGTTCGCCTTCCGAAATGACGGCAGCTTGTTCCCGATCATGGATGAAGCCCACTGCTCCAGTCTCGTCGCTGGTGATGAGCACGAGCACTTTGTCTTTGTCTTGCCCCGTGGCTGCGATCAATTGGTTGTCGGTGGAATCGCCAATGCCCATGTCAGTGACCTGAACCTGCCAGCGGATTCAGCCCTGCTGCAGGCCATGTTGCAGGAGTCGGGCGCCTGGCTGCCGGCGCTGCGGGGTCTCAGGCCGGCGGATCGAATCGATTTGCGCGTCGGTCTGCGGCCATTCCGCAAGGGAGCGGTTCGTCTGGAGCTGGATGCTCAAGGCATCGTTCACAACTACGGCCATGGGGGCTCCGGTGTGTTGCTCTCCTGGGGGTGCGCCTCCCGGGTCCATACTCTCCTGCGCCGCCGCTGGGGGCCAGGGTCAGTTTCTGGGCAGCGGTGATGATTTTGCCTGTGGTTCGATGGCGTTGCGGCAACCCTGCCCCGAATCGATTTAAGACGTTGCATGAGCCTTAGCGATCTAGTTGTATCATTGCTAAGATAAAACTTTGCTTGCGCCTTTGGCTTGGGGTTTTTAAGTATTTCTCGGCTCAGTAGTCTTCGGTGAAAGATGAGTTTGATCTGAATGCTCTCCTGGTAATTTGAGACTGGGATGTTGTGACATCTTTCTCGGTGTCTGTTTCCGCTGTCAGCCCTGCCAAAGCGTCTTGAACTCATTGTGGAGACCGTATTTTAGTGTTTTGGTTGATCGTCATTGCCGCTGTGGAGAGCAGTCTTTCCGGCTCCTTGTTGCCGTTTGCGATGGGACGAAGGATATCTATTGTTCCCTTTCTAGCTTTTCGGTGCTACTTCTTGCCAAGTTCAGGAAGATATTGTGTTGGCCGGGTCGCGTTGGATGTCTACTTTTGTCTGATTGGTGTTGGGTTGCTTGTTTTCGGCTATGGCATGTATGAGCTTTTGATTTCTGAAATTGATGTTTATCGTGATCAGAGTGATTCGCCGGATGGTGGGGGTTTGTTGGATATTTGCAGTCTTGATTAGCTCAAGGAAAAGCTGGTGAAGGTGTTGGTGCTGGTCTTGATTGTCTCGGGCTTCAAATCGATGATTTCGTTGCCGATCAAAAATGGCGACAGCATGATCAAATTCTGCTCCACGCTTTAACCTCGCTTCGGCCCTGATTCGCAGCCTCCCTCTGTCGTCCGCCGTTCCTCTTCGCTCTCCGCTCCCGCTTCGCCCGTCACCGCCTGCTCCTGCCGACACGGTGGACGTGCTGGTGATCGGAGCTGGTCCCGCTGCCCTGGCGATCGCTGCGGCGCTCGGGGAGCAGGCCTTGGCCGTGCTCTGTCTGGCGCCGGGGGATCCGGCCGCTGTCTGGCCCAACACCTATGGCATCTGGGGACCGGAGGTGGATGCCCTGGGCCTGGGCCATCTGCTGGCCCATCGCTGGTCCGACTGCGTCAGCTGGTTTGGTTGTGAGCCCACCCGGCATGGCCACGACTACGGCCTGTTCGACAAGGAGGCGTTGCAGGCCCACTTGCTCGCTGCCTGTGGCGAGGCCGGGGTTGGCTGGCAGCGGGGGCTGGCCGCTTCAATCGCCCATGACGCCAGCAGCTCGACCGTGACCACGGCGGCGGGCACAGCCCTGCGGGCCCGGCTGGTGATCGACGCCAGTGGTCATGAACCGGTGTTCCTCCAGCGTCCTGATGACGGTCCGGTGGCGGGTCAGGCCGCTTATGGAATCGTCGGCCGGTTCAGCGCACCGCCGATCGACGCCGACCAGTTCGTGCTGATGGATTACCGCAGTGACCATCTCAGCGAGTCTGAACGCCGTAGCGAGCCGCCCACTTTTCTCTATGCGATGGATCTGGGCGAGGGGCGTTTTTTTGTGGAGGAGACCTCCCTCGCCTTGGCGCCGCCTCTGCCCTACGCCACGCTGCGCTCCCGGCTGGAGCGGCGCCTGGCCCATCGCGGCGTGATGGTGAGCGAGGTGGAGCACGAGGAGTTCTGCTTGTTCCCGATGAATCCAGCCCTGCCGGATCCGAACCAGCGGCTGCTCGGTTTCGGTGGTTCCGCTTCGATGGTGCATCCGGCCTCGGGGTACCTGGTGGGTGGCCTGTTGCGGCGTGCCCCCGCTCTGGCGGCGGCCCTCGCCGCTGCCCTGGCCCGCCAGGGTCAGGCGGAGGGCGATGCGGCGGCGCTTGCGGCGGCGGGCTGGGAAGCTCTGTGGCCGGCACCGTTGCGTCGCAAGCACGCCCTTTACCGCTTTGGCCTCGAGAAGCTGATGCGGTTTGAAGCGGCCCAGCTGCGCCAGTTCTTCGCCACCTTCTTCACCCTGCCAGAGCCGCTCTGGTATGGCTTTCTCGCCAATACCCTCAGCGTCCCGGCGTTGGTGGCTGCCATGGTGCGCCTGTTCGCCACGGCTCCCTTGGCGGTGCGCTGGGGGCTGATGCAGCCGCGTGGTCGGGAGCTGGCGCTGCTGGGTCGCTTTTTAGCGGGGGGCTGACGGCGCTTCACCTCGGCGACCTGGCGGGGCCAGGGGCCAGGAGCCTGGGGCCAGGGGCCTGCACGGCAGCGTTTCGCCCGCCTGCGCCGCCTGACCAGAAACTCCGGCGGCCACTCCTCCTGGCTACGGTCAAATCCGTCTGTGCTGAGCCTGCGGGATGTCCACGCTCCCCTCCGGCAGCGAATCGACCCGAATCCAGCTGCTGAAGCAGTTGGTCCCGGCCGGGCCCGGCGGCTCAGCGGCTGGTGCCGCCGGGCGGGTGCGCAGCCTGATTGAACAGCTCGAGCTGGAGCAGCCCGCCGATCTGGTTCGCGATCAGGCCCTGCTGCGGGGCGTCTGGGAGTTGCGCTGGAGCAGCAGCTCCTTGCCCTATCTGGCGGTGGCGCCCTGGCTGGAGAATCTGCAGCTGCTGGATCCGGCCAGGGGCCGGGGCATGAATCTGTTGCGGCTGGCCGGTCCCCTCGGCCCTGTGGCCGGCATCGCCGTGCAGGCGGCGATCGCGATCGAGCCCGTGGCCGCTGCTGCCGCTGAGCCGGCCCCGCCCGCCCAGCGGGTGAGTGTGCGCTTCCAGCGGGGCGGCTGGCTGGGGCCCCGGATCGGTCAGAACCGCCTGCAACTGCTGCGGGAGGTGAAGCAGAGCTTCCCCGCCTGGCTTGATATCACCGTGGTGGATGAGCAGCTCCGCGTCTGTCGCGGCAATGCCGGCACCCTGTTCGTGCTGCTGCGCCGTCCCGATCTCAGCCTGGAGAGCCTGATGGATTGAAGGGGGTGCTGTTGCGTCCAGGCTTCAGACGCGAGCGCCGCTGGGGAGCGCGTGGCCCAGCAGCGAAGACGCCTGGAGGCCATGCCCCTGCAGGCCGTCCCCTTGTAGGCAGTCCCCTTGCAGGCAATCTCCTTGCAGGCAGTGGCGCTGGATGAAGGGGCTGGTCATCGCCCGCAGCAGGGCGCTGTAGTCGAGGCCGAAGCGCAGCTCCTCGCCCACCGCCAGGGGCCGGTCGGCCTCGATCACCAGGTGATCACTGCTGGCTCCCACGATCGTGATTCCCGCCGGCGGCGTCAGCCCGGCGGGATCCACATCCTGAATCCCCAGGGCCAGTAAGGCCCGTTGCCGCAGCCTCGGCTGTCGCAGCCCCGGCTGTCGCAGGGCCGGCTGACGCTGCGGTGGCGTTGCCACGGGCGCAAAGCTGGTGTGGCCGCGCTGGCCCCAGGGCTGGCAGGGTTTGTCCTTGGCCTCGATGATTTCGGCCACCAGGCAGAAGGCCTCGGTGTGCAGGCCGCTCAGGGCCGTGCGGGCCAGGGGTTCCCGGCCCAGCAGCAGCGCTTCGCCCAGGCGCAGATGGTTGATGCGGCCGGGGGGATGGCCCGCGGCCAGCCAGGGAAGATTGCTGGAATTGCCCCCGGAGACGATCTCCAGTTTCACGGCGAAGCGTCGCTCCAGGGCGGTGGCCAGTGCCGACAGTTCGGCCATGTTGCGCGGATCGGCGGCGATGCCGTGCTGGCAGCCGAGGTTGGTGCCGATCCCCAGCAACCGCAGGGCAGGCTGCTCCAGGGTGAGCTGGGCCACGGCCTCCAGATCGGCCGGCAGGATTCCTTCGCGCAGATCCCCCAGTTCCACCATCAGCAGCACCCCATGGCGGCGACCCTGGCTCCGGGCTGCCGCCGCCAGGGCCTGCAACACCACCGGTTCGCTGTTGCAACTGCTGCTGGCATGGGCCACCACCCGCTCCACCTGGCTGAGCATGGGCGAGCGGATCAGCAGCATCGGCGTGGTGATGCCGGCGGCGACCAGGGCCTCGATCGTTTCGATGCGGGAGTCGCCGATCGAGTCGATCCCGGCCGCCGTCCAGGTGCGCACGATCTCCGGCAGGCCGAGGCTGGCCTTGCTCACCGCCGTCACGCTGATGCCGCGGCTGGCCAGCTGCTGGCTCAGGCTGCGGGCGTTGTGAAGCAGGCGATCGAGACGGATCTCCAGCCTGGGGCCCCTCAACCAGCTGCCGCCAGGGCAGGCGCCAGAACTGGCACCAGAGCTGGCGCCAGGGCGGGGAAGGCCCGCAGCACCATCTGCACCAGGCGCTCCGGTGGACGGCTCAGGGCATCGGTGACCGGCAGGCCCAGCTCGGCTTCGTAGAGGGCGATCGCGGTGGTGATCGCCGCGTCGTCCATGTTCTCGTGGTTGAGGGTGAGGCCGATCACCCGGGTGGGGGAGAAGGCTTCGATCAGGCGGATTTCGCTGGCCGGGGTGGGCATGGCCACGTGGCTGAAATCACTGAGCCATTGCCGCCGCGGGGCGTGTTGGAGCACCACCGCCTGGGGCTGACAGCCGCGCAGGATGAAGGCGGAGGAGAGATAGGCGGGATGGCTGAGGGCCCCCTGGCCTTCGATCACGATCAGCTGGGGCTGTTCCTGCTGCCAGGCCTGCACCACGGCCGCCTCCACCTCGCCGGAACAGAACTGGGAGGGGATGGCATCGAGGGCGATGCCGTGGCGGCCGCCCTGCATCAGGCCGGTCTGGCCTGTGTTCACCAACACCGCCTTAATGCCGGCCTGGTTCAGGGCCTGCACCAGGCGGGTGGCGGTGGTGCGCTTGCCGATGGCGCCATCGGTGCCGAGCACGGCGAGCCGCGGGCAGCCCACCGTGGCGATGGCCCCGCTGAACAGACGGAGATCCTTCAGGGCCGGCACCCGCCGCACATCCCGGATCGTCACCTGGTGGCGGCTGGCGGCGGCGACGAACTCCGGGTCATCGTTGAGGAATTCGCGCAACCCCTGCACCAGATTCAAGCCGGCGGCCATCGCCTGCAGCAACACCTGGCGTTCCGGCGCGCTCATCAATCCGGTGGCCGGGGCCATGCCGTAGATCAACAGTTGGGGGCGCTCCCCCTCCAGGGCCAGGGCGGCCTCAAGAGTGCGGACGATCGGGATGCCGTTGGCCACTCCATCGAGCACCAGGCCGGCATCCTGGCCGGCGCTATGGCTGTCGATCACAGCGGCGATGCGATAGGCCTCGCAGTGGCGCACCAGCCCATGGGCGGTTTTGCCGTCGAGATGGTTGAACTGGCCTTCGCAGTAGATCAGGGCGGTCGGAACCGGCTTGGTGGCGGCTGGGGTCAGCCCACACCAAAGCTGCGGCAGGCTCGGAGCCTGGAGTGACAATGCCAAAAGGAGCGGATCCTCGCGGGACGCTCAGAGAGGTCGGCCGAATGGCCTGCCGGGTGCCTTGCCCGGCGGGGGGTCCAGACGTCCCCGCCAAGAGGGGGGTGGATCGCTTCACCCTAGGCCGGCTTCCTCGTCATCCCCATCATCCGCCGGCGGCCAGGCGATCGAAACGACCACCGGCGCATGGTCGCTGGGCTGGAGATTGCCGCGTTGATCCTTGTGGATCACGCAGCCGGTAGCCAGCTCCTGCAGCACCTCATCGAGATAAATGTGGTCGATGCGCCAGCCGCGGCCGGTGTCCCAGGCACCACTGCGGTAATCCCACCAGCTCCAGTGGCCGCTGTCGGCTTCGAACATGCGGAAGCCATCGCTCAGCCGATCGCCCAGGGCCTGACGCAGGGCCGAGCGTTCAGCGTCGCTGGCCATGATGCCGCCGTTGAGGCGTTCGGGGTCGTGGATGTCGCGGGCTTCGAGGGCGATGTTGAAGTCCCCCAGCATCACCAGCGGCTCCCCCTGCTGCTCCTGCACCGCCAGATAGCGCTGCAGGCAGCTGAGCCAGGCGAGCTTGTAGGTGTATTTCTCGCTGCTGAGTGAGGAGCCATTGGGCACGTAGAGATCGAGCACCCGCAGCCCTTCGATGCGGGCGCTGATCACCCGTTTCTGTTCGCTGAGGCGGCAGCTCTCGGTGTCGTCGGGCAGCAGGGCGTCAAAGCCGATCTGCACCGCCTCGATCGGCAGGCGGCTGAGGATCGCCACGCCGTTGTAGGCCTTCTGGCCACTGATGGCGCACTGATAGCCGAGCGCCTCGAAGGCGGCTCGGGGGAAGAGCTCGTCGCTCACCTTGGTTTCCTGCAGGCAGAGCACCTCCGGTTGCTGCGCCGCCAGCCAGGCCGTCACCTGCTCGAGCCTGGTGCGCACCGAATTGACGTTCCAGGTGGCAATCCGCATCGGCTTCGGGCTGGGTTCCGGCCCAGGTCTCCTAACATCTAGGTCACGATCGTGAGCCTGCAACGGCACGCCGCCCATGGCCTTCCAACCCTTCCGTCCAGCCACCAGGCCCTGCCTGCCGTTGCTGCAGCGGCGTCTGCGTTGGTTTGGGGTCGCTCTGCTGGTGGCCTCCGCTGGGGCTCCGGTCCGGGCCCAGCAGGCGGGCTACGGCCAGACCATGGGCACCTCGCCGATGGAGCGGCAGGTGTACGACGGCACCACCAAACCCGGCAGTGGTTCGATTCTCGATTCCACCAATCCGCTCGATCTGATGAACAAGCTGCGGCGCGGCTCCGCCATGGACGACGCCACTCCCCCGAGTTCGGCGATCGATCAGGCCCTCAAGGATCTGGACGCCCAGTCGGGGCCTGCACCTGGGGCTTCAGCGGTGTCGTCCCAGGTGAAGGCGCCCTGAGCGGCTCCAATCCCCAGCTGGCCGCCAGCTTGTCCAGAATCGGATCCGCTTGGCTGGGGTTGCCGCTGCGCTGACGGGCTGCCGCCAGCGTGGCCTGGGCAGCCTGGCTCTGCCCCAGCTGGTGGTGCAGCAGGGCCAATCCCAGCAGGGGCCTCTGGTCCTGCGGGAACTGGGAGGCCAGCCTGGTGTAGGTGGCCTGGGCCTGGACGTTCTGGCCGCGGCGCTGTTGCAGCTCGGCCAGCAGCAGCCCCAGGCCCATCGCTTCGGGCTTCACCTCCCCTTGGCTGGAGCTTTGATAGGCCTTGCTCACCTGAGTTGCGGCGGCAGCCCCATGACCCTGCTCCAGCTTCAGCAGGGTCATCAGTTGCAGGGCCTCCACCTGGTCAGGTTTGCGGCTCAGAATCATGCGCAGCTCCCGTTCAGCGCCGCCGCGATCGCCTTGATCGCGCCGCAGCTCCGCCAGCAGCAGCCGCAGCGACCAGCGCTCCGGTTCCCGATCCGCCAGCGGCTCCAGCAGGGCGATCGCCTCGTCTTTGCGGTTGAGGGCGATCAGCAACTCCAGCAGCCGCTGTTGTTCGCCGGCGCTGGCTTCCTGGCGCTCGAACCGCTGTCGCAGCCGGCTCGCTTCAGCGATCAGCGGTCTGGTGCGCGGATCATCGCCGTGGCGCCCGGCCTGCTGTTGCCCCAGCCACCAGCCCCCCGCTGCCGCCAGCAGCACCAAGGCGCCAGCCAGGCCTGACCAGAGACCAGGGCGGCTGCGGCGGGGCGTCGCCATCGGTGCACACGGCGAGGGATCGAGGGCGGTCTGGGTCCAGGCGGAGACTACCGCCGCCCCTGGCTACATTGACCGCGCGGCGGCAGCCGCTCCCGCTCAGCGGCGGGGTCCACCACAGCGATGACATGCGCCAGCACCCCATCTCCCCGGTCACCGAACCGACGCAGTACCGGGCCATCGGTGTTGTCCGTGGTCAGTACGTTCCAGCCGATGCCGAGCAGCTCACCCGCGGCGTGATTCGCACCGCCGATGGCACCGAGATCGAAGCCGTGGTGCTTGGGCGTCTGCTGACGCTGATGCGTCGCCATCTCGATCTGGCCGAGGCCCATCTCTGGGTGGTCTACCCGCGCACCCGGGAAGAGAATCACCTGCATCTGCAGATGGTGGGGGTGTGGGAGCCCAGCACCCTCGCCCAGGTGGATCAGGCCCTCGAGGCTGGCGTGAGGTCAGCCACAGCAGGCGATCCTTCTGAGTCAGAGCCGCGTGCCGATGGTGAGCGTTTGCCAGAAGCGGAGAGCCTTTCAGAGGCGGAAAGCCGTTCAGAAGGCGAGAGCCTTGCCGCGCCGATCAGCCTTGCCGAGGCGGCCAGCGGCTCGGAACCACCCACGGCTGGTATGAGCTCCATAGCAGCGAGCTCCACAGATGCCACCAGCCCAGACACCGGAATCGATGCCTTGCCTGAGGGCGATGATTATTTCTCTGTTCGCGGCGAGTTGATCTACACCCGCCCCGAAACTGGCGATCTGGTGATCAAGGTGCGCCAGCAACCCAGGGCGGATGGTTCTAGACCCGTGCCCTTCAAGTTGCAGCTCAAGGGTGAGATTCCCCTGCAACATCTGCGCCATTTCGTTTCCCTTGACCTACGGCGTCAGGGTCAGCAGCTCACCCTTGAGGCCCACGAGGTGTTGGAGCCGGTGGCCCAACGCGGCAATCGCGGCGGTAAAGCTGGTGGCAAGGGCGGCGCGCAAGGCCGCCGCAGTGCTGCCGGCGGTGGGGAACGGGGTGCTGGTGCGGGTGCGGGTGCCGGCCGGCCCCGTCCGCCGGAGTCCGGCCCCTCCCGGCCCGCAGCCCACGGCAAGGCGGTCAGCCGACCCGGTCGCTGAGATGGCACCAGCCTCCGCCGGTGTGGCGGTCCTCATCATCACGCTGCTGGCGGTGGTTGGTCCGCTCCTGGGGCTCTCGCCCTGGCTGATCACGGTGGTGGCGGCCCTGGCGCTGGGATCGCTCACCCTCGATGCCGCCCGCTTCGGCGGCCGGGGCGGCCATCTGCTGGCCGAATCCTTGCCCGGCGGTCAGGAGCGATTGCGGCGCATTGCCATTCACGAGGCCGGCCACGCCCTGGCGGCGGCGGCCGATGGCCTGCCGGTGCGGCGGGTGCTGGTGGGCAGCCTTGCCTGTCTGCGGGCTGGTCTGGGCAGCAGCGGCAGCACCGAGTTCGAACCACCGGCCAGCGCCAAGCTGCCGCTCGAGGAGCTGCGTCGCTGGAGCCGGGTGCTCCAGGCCGGCATTGCTGCCGAGCAGATCGTCTACGACGAGCGCGCCGTCGGCGGTAGCGATGACCGGGCCCTGCTGGGCCGGCTCTGGGGCCTCTCCGGGCACGATGTCGACACCGCCCAGCGGGAGCAGCGGCGGGCGCGGCGCGAGGTGGAGCAGCTGCTGCGTGGGCAGCGCCAGGATCTGGAGACCCAGGCCGACCAACTGGTGCAGCAGGCGCCGCGGCTTGGTCGCCCAGCCGCCGGCGAGCTCCTGCCCCAGGCATGACGGCTGCTCCAGACATGACCTCTTCCCCAGGCATGACCTCCTCCCCAGGCATGACCTCTGACCCAGGCATGACCCTGGCGCTGGTCGACTGCCCCACCGGTCTGGCGGGCGACATGCTCCTGGCGGCCCTGCTCGATCTGGGGCTGCCCGAGTCCGTGATCCACGAGCCGCTGGAGGCCCTGGGCCTGGCGGGGCTCTACCGGCTTGAGCCCCAGGAGCGCCGCAGTGCCGGCCTGCGGGGGCTGGGGCTGCGGGTGGTGGCGCTGGAGCCGCAACCGCGCCACCGCTCCTGGGGCTCCGTGCGGCGCCAGCTGCTGGAGGCACCTTTGGCCGAGCCGTTGCGCCAGCGGGTGCTGGCGGTGTTTTCGCTGCTGGCGCAGGCGGAGGCGGCGGTTCACGGCCAGCCCGCCGAGCAGGTGCATTTTCATGAGGTCGGGGCGATCGATGCCCTGGTTGACATCGTCGGTGTGTGTGCCGGCTTCCTGCACTTCGGGATCGCGTCGCTGAGCTGCGGCGTGCCGCCGGCGGGCCATGGCAGCGTGCTCAGTGCCCATGGTGCGCTGCCGCTGCCGGCGCCGGCGGTGCTCGAGATCGCCAGGCTGCGGGGGATTCCGCTGGCCAGCAGTGAGGGTTTCCCCGCCGGCGAACTGACCACCCCCACCGGACTGGCGCTGATGGCCTGCTGGGCAACGCGGTTCGGGCCGGCCCCTGCGGCCGT
>CAIZOZ010000104.1 GCA_903934745.1 uncultured cyanobacterium | reverse complement strand
GGCAGACAGCGGCCTCGGGCTCAGCTCCCTGGCTGGTTGCCTGAGTCGCTTGCCTCTGGCCGCACGGGTGATGGATCCTCAGGACCTTGCTTCTGCTGCAGAGGCCTCTGCGGCCTGCCATTCTCAGGTAGGAACGGCTTGGGTCTATGGGCTTGGAATCAGCGCTTCGGCGGCAATCCCTGGCCTGTTCAAGCTTTGAAGCTCAAAGAGGAGCAGGGTTGACCGATCAGTCTGATGATCGCCCCGTGTTGCTTGGTTCGGCCATGGCTCCACTGCCTGCAGGCTCAGTGAACTGCAGGCTCAGCTACCTGCAGGCTCAGCTGCCAACCGGGTCGAACCGGCAGGCCAATCCAGCCACCAGCGGGGTTGAGCTGGTGTGCTCGCTTCAGCGACGGCCTTCCGGCTCGCGCACCAGCAGCACCGGTGCCGGCGCATGCACCCTGATGTAGTCGCTGACGGAGCTGCCCAGCAGCCGATCCAGGTCCACCAGGGCCTTGGCTACCAGCGGGCGGCGGTCCTGGGAGGCGATCACCAGTAGATCGGTCTTGAGCTCCTCGGCCAGCTGGCAGACGGTGCGGCTGACGTCGCCGGTGCGATGGATCGGTTTCATCTCCACTCCCAGCCCCCTGGCCTGCTGCATGGCTTTGCCCAGCACTTCGTCGGCGGGGCTCTTGCCGCCGCGGGAAGGGGTGATGTCCTGACGGGTGACGTGCACGCCGACGAGGCTGCCGCCGGGGATGCCACGGACCAGTTCACAGGCCAGGCGAATGGCGTCATCGCCGACGCCCGTGCCATCGACCGTGACCATGACCCGATTGATCGCTCGTACATAGAGGTCGTCGCGAACCAGCAGCATCGGCCGGGTCGAGAGCTGGAAGACGTACTGGCTGGCGCTGTTGGCCAGGATCGACTGGAGTCGCCCCAGACCCCTGGAGCCCATCACGATCAGGTCGGCGTCAATTTCGTCGGCCACCAGCAGCACGGTCTGCTTGGTGTCGCCCTGGCGCACGATCGTGGTGACCTCGGAGGCGGTGAGGCCGAGGCGCTGAATAGCTGCCTTCACCAGGGCTTCGCTGCGTTCGCGGTGCTCCTGGAGGTTCGTGCCTCCCTGTTCTGGGATGACATGGAGCAGGTTGATCCGGGCCTGACGGCAGGGGGGGATCTCTCGCAACATGCGGACCATCTCTTCCACCTGGCCCTTGCCGGAATCGGCGATCAGAAGATTGCGGAACACGGAATGCTTAGAGGCTCAATGGCAGCCTATGGCTGATCGGCGTTCAGGATCCCCAAGAGCCGCAACACCGTGATGCAGTCGCCCCCAGCCGCCGCCTTCCCGATGGAGCCGGGCTCGGGATGGTGCCTGCAGCGTCGGGTGTTGCCCCAGCACACCGACCATGCCGGCGTGATGTGGCACGGGGCCTATGTGGGCTGGCTGGAGGAGGCTCGCATCGAGGCTCTCGGGGCGGCTGGGCTGCCCTACAGCGATCTGTCGGCCCGCGGCTTGGAGCTGCCGATTGTGTCGCTGGCGATTGATTACCGGCAGGCCTTGCTCCATGGCGATGTGGTGGAGTTGCGCAGCCTGGTGCTGCCGCGCCGGGGGGTGAAGTTGCCCTGGCAGACCTGCCTGTTCGGGCCCGGGGGCGTGCTGGCGGCTACGGCCAGGGTGGAGCTGGTGCTGCTGGATCTCTCCGCCGGCCCCGCCCGGCGCCGGCTGCTGCGCCACTGGCCCGAGGACCTGGAACGTGCTTTGCAGAACCTGACACGGGGACCGCTGGGATAGTACATTTGAATCATTGCGATCGGCGGTGATGGGGGATCTGGTGCGGGGCCTGTTTCCAGCGGCTGCGTCGCCTGGCGTCCCATTGGCAGATCCGCCTGTTCCCTGGGATGCCCGCCAACGGCTCTGGTGGCTGCTCTGGAGTCAATGTCCTGGCATCGGGGTCAGGCGTCTGCGACGGTTGTTGGTCGTGCCCGGTGGTCTGGAGGCCGCCTGGCTGCTCCCCGTTGAGCTGCTGGCTGCCCGGATGGGCTGGCCCCACAGCCTGGGGCCAGCGGTGGATCAGTTCCGCTGCCGCTGGGGGAGTGATCCCCTGCCCCGCCTGGCCAGGGCCGGGCCGGGCGGGCGGGGTGTGCTGGTGCCGGGGGATCGGCGCTGGCCCGAGGCGCTGGAGGCCCTCGATCGGCCTCCCCCGGCGCTGTACTGGCGCGGACGCGGCAGCCTCTGGGCGCCGCTGGCCAGGCGCCGGGCCGTGGCGGTGGTCGGTACCCGTCGTCCCTCCAGCCATGGCCTGCTGATGGCCAGCCGCATCGGCGCGGCTCTCGCCGCCGCTGGCTGGCCGGTGGTGAGTGGGCTGGCGGAGGGCATCGATGGCGCCGCCCATGAGGGCTGCCTGGCCGCTGGTGGGGCACCGGTCGGTGTGCTCGGGACACCGCTGGATCGCACCTATCCCCGTCATCACCATGCTCTGCAGCAGCAGGTGGCTCGTCAGGGGCTGTTGCTGAGCGAGTGGCCGGTGGGAGCACCGGTGCGGCCCGGCCACTTCGCCAGCCGCAATCGCCTGCAGGTGGCCCTGGCCAGGGCCCTGGTGCTGGTGGAATGTCCGCTGGCCAGCGGTGCTCTCCATTCCGCTGATCTGGCCTGGGCTCAGGGATTGCCGCTGTGGGTGGTGCCTGCTGACGCGGCCAGGCTTTCGGCGCTCGGCAGCAACCGTCTGCTGGCCCGGGGGGCCACCCCGCTGCTCACGTCCGACGACCTGATCGATCAGCTGGGGCCGGGCCCCCTGGCTGGTGGGCCCGGCCCCGCGATCGCCGCGGCGGCTGGTGCGTTGGATTGGGCTGACATGGCTGCTGCCGCACCGGTTGTTGGGGCGCGTGGGGCTGGGCCGTTGGCCGCGGCGGTGCTGCCTGGCGCCGGAGCGGCCAGGGCCAAGGAGTGTGCCGATGCCGAGCGCCGGCTGGAGTCGGCTGGCCGTCGCCTGCTGGCCGCGGTGGGGGCCGGCGCCACCCTGGAGCAGATCAGCCAGTCATTGGACCAGCCTGCCGAGCGGTTGGCTCCTGCCCTGCTCGATCTTGAACTGGCAGGCCTGCTCAGGGCCGAGCCTGGCTTGCGTTGGCGGCCAGCAGCCACGCTGACGTCGCGGGGGCCGGCCTGAGGTGATGTCCCGTCAGGTTGCCGTGCTGCTGGTTTCGCCGCGTGAAGCGGCCTGCTTCCGCCGGAGGCCGGTTTGAGCCTGATGGAACCGGTCTGGCCCTGCCGGTGACACGCTGAGCCTCCGGCTGGCATGGTCATCGACTGCCGGCAGAGCCGTGCTGGCTGCCTTTGGCCTGTGGTGAGCGAAGGCTGGGTCTGCCGGCTGGGTGCTGCCGGTCTGCTGCCCTTGGCTGGGCTCAAGTGGAAACGGCGAGCCCAGTGGGGATCCTTCCACCTTGCCGCCCGATCGACTGCCGCAGGGGTGATGCTTTGGATGTTCGGCTCGATTGGACCCACGGAGCTCGTCCAAGAACGGACTGAGCCGAAGTGGTTTCGACAGGCGTTCCAGGCCCACGGCCGAACTGGCCATGGGCTGCAGACCCGGCGCTTCTAGGCTGAAGTTCATGGCTTTGCTTCCCCCGCCAGTGGCTGCAGGATCGGGCGCCTGCCTGCCGGAGTCCTGCCCTGGCGAGAGGCTGGTGGGGGAGGCGTTGCTGGCCTGGCGCCGCCGCCTGCTCGCCCAGGGAGGGAGTAGTAGTGACCTCGACTGGTTGCTGGATTTGGCCGGAGGGCTGCGTTGGTCGGCGTTGCAGCGGCTGCGGCTCGATCCCAGTATCTCGATCAGCCTGGAGCGAAGCTGCCAGCAGCTCGAAGCGATCTGGTGTCGCCATCTGCAGACGGCCGAGCCCCTTCAATACCTGGTGGGCCTCTGTCCCTGGCGGGATTTTGAGTTGCGAGTCGCTCCCGGCGTGTTGATCCCCCGCCAGGAGACCGAAGGCCTGGTGGATCTGGCCCTGGCCAGCCTGCCCGCGGCACTTGTCGGCCATCTGCAGCACGGAGGCCCCGCAGGGGCTGGCAAGCACGATGAGCCAGCCCTGCTC
>CAIZOZ010000103.1 GCA_903934745.1 uncultured cyanobacterium | reverse complement strand
GGTGACGCTGATTGTCTCACTGACACCAGGCACGCCCGGTCGCAGCGAGCACATGCCGCGGATCACCAGTTCAATACGCACGCCGGCCTGGGAGGCCTCGTAGAGCAGGGCAATGATTGCCGGATCCACCAAGGCGTTCATCTTGCCGCGGATATGGCCGCCGCGGCCGTTGCGGGCATGGTCGATCTCGCGGCGGATCAGGTTCTCCATGCCCTTGCGCAGGGTGACAGGGGCCACCAGCAGCTTGCGGAAGCTCTGTTGCTTGGAGAAACCCGTGAGGTAGTTGAACAGTTCCACCCCGTCCTGGCCGAAGTCATCGCGCACCGTGAGCAGACCGATATCGGTGTAGAGACTTGAGGTTTTGGAGTTATAGTTACCGGTGCCGATGTGCATGTAGCTGCGCAGTCGCTCCTTCTCCCGCCGCACCACCAGCGTCACCTTGGTGTGGGTTTTGAGGCCGATCACGCCATACACCACATGCACACCGGCATGTTCCAGTTGACGGGCCCACTGGATGTTGTTGTCTTCGTCGAAGCGGGCCTTGAGTTCCACCAGGGCCATCACCTGTTTGCCATTCTCGGCGGCGCGGATCAGGGCCGCCACCACCGGGGAATCCTTGGAGGTGCGATAGAGGGTCATCTTGATCGCCAGCACCAGAGGGTCCTCCGCCGCCTGGTGCAGGAATTCCTCCACCGAGGTGGCGAACAGGTCGTAGGGGTGATGCAGCAGCACATCGCCATGGCGGATCACCCGGAAGATGCTCTCGAAGTCCTCCTGCTTGATCGTGCCATCGGCCAGGCGGCTGCGCTGGGCCCGGGCCAGTCGCGGCACCGTGCGGCCCTGGTACGGGGCGTCGCGCAGCTGGGGCAAGGGGATGCCCATGAGGTTCATCAGGTCATCGAGCCCGAGGGGGCCATTGATGCGGTACAGATCCTCCACATCCACATCCGTGCCTTCCATCAGCACCTGGACAATCTCGTCGGGCATCTCATCGGCCACCTCGAGGCGCACCACCTCACCGCCCATGCGGCGCTTGCGCAGGCCCTCCTGCAGGGCCTCCATCAGGTCATCGGCCTCGAGATCGCGCAGTTCCAGATCAGCGTCGCGGGTGACCCGGAAGAAGTAATGCCCCTCCACCGTCATGCCGGGGAAGAGCAGTTGCAGGTTGAAGGCCACCAGCTGTTCCAGCGGCACGGCGGTAAAGCAGGGCGTCGGGATGCGGGCGCAGAGCTCGGTGGGAATCTGCACAAAGCGCGGCAGAATCTTCTGGGGTACCTTCACCCGCGCAAATTGCTGCTGGCCCGTGTCCGGGTCGCGGATCAGGGCCGCCACATTGAGGCGGAGATTGCTCATGAACGGGAAGGGGTGAGCCGGATCCACCGCCAACGGCGTCAACACCGGAAAGATCGAGCGCTGGAAGTAGTCATCAGCCCAGGCTTTCTGCGGCTCGTTGAGCCGCAGATAATCGATCAGCTGCACCCCGTGCTCGGCCAGGTGCGTCTTGAGGGAATAGCGATAGTGCTGCTGCTGCAGCTCCAGCAAGGGTCGCAGCTTGGCGTGAATGGCCTGCAGTTGCTCCTGGGGCGTGAGGCCATCATCGCTGCGGGTGGCGACACCGGCCTCCAGCTGGGCCTTGAGGGAGGCCACCCTCACCATAAAGAATTCGTCAAGGTTGTTACTAAAAATAGCGCTGAACTTTGCCTGCTCCAGCAGCGGCGTGTGCTCATCCAGCGCCTGGGCCAGCACCCGATGGTTGAAGTCGATCCAGCTCAGCTCACGGTTGATGTACAGCTCGGGAGCAACGACCGGTTGCGTCATGGTGCTCCAGGCTCAGGCCACGCAGGAGCTCGAACGTAGCAATCTCAGCGGCCGGACCCATGTATCGACGGCCGTTGACCGGGCAGACCACCCGCCACCAGCAACGCCACCCCCAGCATCAAGGCGATGCCCAGCCAGAACGGCGCCTGCTGGTTCAGATTCACGTAGGCCAGGCCGGCCAGCGGCGGGCCGAGGAAGCTGCCCAGGCTCTGCAGGCCCTGGAGGCTGCCGAGGGCGGCTCCCTGGCCGCTGTCATCGAGGCGGCGGGAGACGAGGCTGCGCAGGCACGGGGTGATCAGGCCGGTGCCACTGGCCAGGATCGCCACCGCCGGAAACACCACCGCCACGGCTCGATCGACCGGCGCCAGCGGGATCATCAGACAGCCCACCACCACCAGGCCCACTCCGGCCAGGCTGAGCCGCCATTCACCGAAGCGCTTCACCAGCGGTCCGATCAGAACGCCCTGCACAACGGTGGCCACCACCCCCACCACCACGAAGGCGGCAGCCGAGATCCCCGGACCCCAGCCGAAATTCTGTTTGAAATACACCACCAGTACGGCGGTGAAACCACTGAAGGCCAGGAAGAACAGAAAGAACGCCAAGCACAGGCGCCGCACCTGGGGATTGCGGAACACCCGCGCCAGCTGGCTGAAGGGTTGCAGCTCCCGTTTGCGCGGCAGGGCCCGGCGGGCCTCCACCGGGTGCGTTTCCGGCAGCAGGGTGAGCACCACCACCAGATTCAGCACGGCGAAGCCCAGGGCCACCAGCACCGGCAGGCTGAACGAGATCCCCGCCAGCAGGCCACCGAGGGCCGGTCCGAGGATGAAACCGAGGCCGAAGGCCACCCCGATCAGCCCAAAAGCCCGGGCCCGTTGCTCCGGCGGTGAAATATCCGCCAGCACGGCACCGGCCGTGGCCGCCGTGCCACCGCTGACCCCGTCAATCAGACGGGCCACGAACAGCAGGGCCAACGGCAGACCCGCGGCCGTGGCGCCAGGCCAGAGCTGCTGCCAGGGCAGGCTGATGGTGAGGGCGAACAGGGCCAGCCCCAGCACCGATCCAGCCACGCAGACCGTGATCACCGGCTTGCGGCCGAAGCGGTCGCTCATGGCGCCGATCAAGGGGGTGACGGCGAACTGGGCCAGGGCGTAGCACCCCCCCAGCAGGCCGACGGTCAGACCGAGGTTGCGATCGTCGCGGGTGAAGCTGGCCAACAGAAACGGCAGCAGCGGAAAGACGATGCTTTCGCCCAGGCGATCATTAAGCAGGGTGAGAAAGGCGCTCAGCAGCGTCGAGGGGCGCGTGAGTCGCATCGGCCATCCACGGTGAAGGTCACCCTCCCATGGC
>CAIZOZ010000102.1 GCA_903934745.1 uncultured cyanobacterium | reverse complement strand
GGGGATCACCGCCGCCAGGGCCTCGATGCAGGCCTCGATCATGCCCTCGCTCACCGTGCGGGCTCCCACCGCCACGGCGGCAAAGCCGAGGCCGGGGAAGACAAAGCAGTTGTTGCACTGACCGATCTGCCGCTGGCGGCCGTTGAGCGTCACCGGTGCGAAGGGACTGCCGCTGGCCACCAGGGCTTGGCCCTGGCTCCAGCTCAGCAGGTTCGCCGGTGTGATTTCAGCCAGGGGGGTGGGATTGGAGAGCGGCAGCACGATCGGCCGGGCGGTGCCGCGACACAGGGCCTCCACCACTTGTTGGTTGAAGGCGCCGGCCACGGTGGAGGTGCCGATCAGCACCGAGGGTTTCACGGTTTCGATCACCGTCTGCAGCTCGATGCGCCCCCGCTCGTCGCGGGCCAGGCCCGCCAGCAGCTCGCTGCGCTTGGCGTAGGGGGCGGCCGCAGCGGAGGGCGGCGTCAGCCCGGCGGCCTCCATGCCTTCATGCAGCAGGCCATCGCGGTCGAGCAGCCAGAGCCGATCGGCGGCCTGCTGAGCCGAAAGCCCCTGGCGCTGCAGCAGGCGCCGCAAGCGCTCGGCGATGCCGCAGCCGGCACTGCCGGCACCGAAAATCACAATTTGCTGGTCTGCCAGGCGCTGGCCCAGGCCCTGCAGGCCCGCCAGGATCGCCGCCGCCGCCACGCCGCTGGTGCCCTGGATGTCGTCGTTGAAGCTGGGCAGGCGCTGGCGGTAGCGATCGAGCACGCGGCGGGCATTGGCGGCGCCGAAGTCTTCCCATTGCACCAAGGCGCCGGGGCAGACCGTTGCGACGGCGGCGACGAAGCTCTCGAGTACGGCGTCATAGGCCTCGCCCTGCAGGCGCGGTTCGCGCAGGCCGGGGTAATTGGGGTCTGCCAGCAGCTCCGGCCGGTCGGTGCCCACATCCAGCATCACCGGCAGGCAGCGGCTGGGATCGAGGCCGGCGCAGAGGGTGTAGACGGCCAGCTTGCCCTGGCAGATGTGGATGCCGCCGATGCCCTGATCACCGATGCCGAGGATGCCCTGGGCATCGGTGACCAGCAGCAGTTCGGGGGGCGCCTCGCCCCAGGCGCGGCAGACCCGGCCCAGGATCTCGGTGAAGCGCTGCTGCTGGGGAGCGGCCAGGAACAGGCCCTGGGAGGGGCTGCGGTAGGTCTGGCTGAAGTGCTGGATTGCCGAGCCCACCGTGGGGGTGTAGACGATCGGCATCACCGCTTCGATGTGATCAGCCAGGACGCGGTGAAACAGGGTCAAATTGCGTTCGCGCAGGATCTGCAGGTAGGCGTAGCGATCGAGATCGCGCTCCAGTTCGCCAAAGGCGCGCCAGCAGCGTTCCACCTGCTGCTCGATCGTTTCCACCTGCCAGGGCAGCAGGCCCTCCAGTTCCAGCTCCCGCCGTTCGCTGCGGCTGAAGGCGGTGCCCTTGTTCAAGCGCGGATTGTTGAGCAGGTCGGCGCCCCGCAAGGCGGTGACCAGGGGCGGGGTGCGCGGGCCGGCCATGGTGCGGGGACTGGGGAGTCCCCATTCTGTCGGTCACCGGCCAGCTGTCAGGCCAAGCGCCAGGGCAGCAGCTCACCAGCGTGGAAGGGCACCAGGTCCACGGCCTGGCCGGCGGCGTCATTGAGATGCAGCCGGCTGGGCACCAGCTGGGCTTCGCGCACCAGGGTGAGGCGTTCTTCGTTGAGCGGCAGGCCGTAGAAGCGGGGGCCGAACTCGGAGGCGAAGGCTTCGAGCCGATCCAGTGCCCCTTCCTGCTCAAAGGCGAGGGCGTAGCTCTCGATCGCATAGGGGGCATTGAAGATGCCGGCGCAACCGCAGGCCGCTTCCTTGGCATGGCGCGGATGGGGGGCCGAATCGGTGCCAAGAAAGAAGCGGGGGTTGCCACTGATGGCGGCAGCGCGCAGGGCGAGGCGATGCTGTTCGCGCTTGGCCACTGGTAGACAGAAGAAGTCGGGCCGCAGGCCGCCGCGGAACATGGCGTTGCGGTTGATATGCAAGTGGTGGGGGGTGATCGTCGCCGCCAGCTTGAAGTCCGAAGCAGCG
>CAIZOZ010000101.1 GCA_903934745.1 uncultured cyanobacterium | reverse complement strand
GGAACTGGCCCAGAGCCCCTACGGGCAGCAGTCGCGCAGTGATCTGCAGAGCCGTCTGGCCAAGGGGCGGGAGGTCACGATCCTTCCCCACTCGACAGACCGCTACGGCCGCACCGTGGCCGAGGTGATCAGTGACATCAACATCAATCTGGTGCTGGTGGAAGACGGCCAGGCCTTTGCCTACCGGCAGTACCTCGGCGGCTGTGAGGCCAAGGAGTATCTCGATGCCGAGTACCGGGCCAGCCGCCATCGCTATGGGGTGTGGCAGGTGGAAGGCGGCATCACCCGTCCCTGGGATTTCCGCCGGGTCGCCGCAACGCTGCCAGGAGATCGGCTCCTATGCCCGCGCCCAGGAGCTCGGTGCAGCCACCTTCGTGAAGTCCCGTAACCCCGGAGACCTAGAGCAGTATCGAATCTGCATCAATGCCTGCCGCCAGCCTCCTGTCGTCCGAGGGTGAGTGCGACTGATTCGGAGGATCCACCGATGGAAGACAGCCCCCCTGACCAGCTGCCAGGAGTGAGCTGACGATCCGGCCCCTGCTCCAACAGTCTTGACGGATCCCTGGCTTACCTGGCGTCTGACGGCAGTTCAGCCAACAGCCCCGCCGTCCATTGCACCGTTCACGGCACGTTCTCGTAACCAGCCTCAGGTGCCCCGGACCGAACGGGAAGCCCCACTCGAACCCTGGCCCCAGATGCCAACGTCAGCAGCTCCGACCCACAACCAAAGAAACACGTGATCTAACGATCACGGCTGCCAAGTACAGATCAGGCACAGCTTTGGCACCTCCCTCCAGGCAGGCGTCACGGCTGAGCAGGCAAGCGCCCGGGGCCCATGCTCCGGGCGTTGTTGTGGCTGGCTGAAATGGAGCTTTGCATCCCAGTCAATTAATGCTGAACTCCAGCCAGCAAGAGTCCGACCGCGAATTGGAGCGCCTCAATCCGCACCCTGCCGGACATGGCGGCCTGCGGGATCGGCATCCAGGCCATGACCCTCGTCTTGGCATTGGCGATGCAGTGCTGCAATGAAGCCAGGCTGAGCCGCACAAAGCTCCGGCCCCGCAGCGGATTGCTCACGATCATCACGACCTTGCGGCAACAGTGCCGGGATACCTGGCAGTTCCTGGAGCAGGCCTGGATTGCCTATCACCGCATTGCTCAGCATATGTCGTTGTTTTTTGATTGGCACGATGCAGAGCGGGCTAAAGTGGATTGGTGCAGGGGCGTTACAATCCTGGCTGCAATCCTGTAGTCTAGAGGTTGCTTTAAAAGACAAACGATGGCCTCACGCCGATCCAGCTTCCTGACCGATTTCAAGGACTTCATCAACAAAGGCAATGTGGTGGACCTCGCTGTTGCGGTGGTCATTGGCGGCGCCTTCGGCAAGGTGGTGGACGCAGTGGTGAGTCTGGTGATGACCGGTGTGCTTCAACCTGCCCTCAAGGCCGCCCAGGTGGAGTCGATCAACGCCTGGCCGGCCGGTGCCGTGATCGTGGCGCTGATTAACTTCCTCGTGATCGCCTTCGTGGTGTTTCTGATCGTGCGGGCCATCGAGGCCTTCAAGCGAACAGAGAAAGCAGTGGCGCCGCCCGACACCCAGGCCCAACTTGCCTCTGCGGTCACGCGCCTGGCCGATGCGTTGGATCGCCAGGCGCTGTAGGCGGTCTCATCGACGGAGCCCAGCAGGATTTTGCGATCACAGGCCAGGGCGTCGACCCCATCGACAACACCAGGCTGAGCCGCCATCCACAGCTGTAGCGGGCCCTCAAAGCCCTCCACATCCAACGGAGCCAGCAGCAGCCGAATCGTGGAATCCAATGGCGGCTTGGCGACCTGCGTGCCCCAGCAGTGAGCCTTGGCCGCTCACGATCGCTACCAGCACATCCACCACTGCGGAAAGCGGATGCCGTGACCCATCCACTGTTCGGCATGGGCTTGAGGAAGCTGATCAGCTCGATTCAGGCAGCAGGGGAGGGAGGCGGCAGCCACTGGGGCGCACAGGGCTGCCAGCCCTGCTGCCCCTGCTGCTTCCAGAGCTGGATGGCTTGGCCGAACACTCCAACGGGAGGTGGGTCGATGTTGAGGGTATGGGCACCTACCAACTGGGTGCTGGCGCTGACCCATCCAGCAGCAACACCAGCAGCTCAGGCACCGGGCTCCCTGCCTGGGCTTGTGGCGCAGCGGGTCAGATTTTGGTGGTGCTCGGCGGCACCATCGGCGTTGGCGTTCGTGATCATCCCGTCCATGGCTGGATGCCGGCCGAACTGGAGCTGATTCAGTCCCGCCTGCAGGCGGGTGAGCCGGTGCTGGGTGATCGCGGGTGGACCTGCTGGCCGAACTGGATCGCTGGGGAGAACAGATCCAGACTCGCAATTCCCTGTTGATCGACAACCTGCTGGGATCCATGGCCGAATCGGCCTGACAGGAGGAGGCTCTCGACCTTGCCGCGGGACACCTTTAAATGGCGGCGGGGGAATACCGCCATGCGGCTAAAACCATAGGGCGATCTCCTGGAGCAAGCTGATGAGATGGAACCCTCCAGGCTGACTCCCCTTACCGCTGCAAGCCGCTGGGACCAGCGCTATCAAGAAGGAAGTGATGGCTGGGAACTGGGGCAGCCCGCCCCACCGCTGGCCCAGTTCCTGCGCAGCCATCCGCTGGCGCCCCAGCCACCGGGCAGGGTGCTGGTGCCTGGCTGCGGACGCGGCCATGAGGTCGCCCTGCTGGAAGACCTCGGCTTCTCGGCCATCGGCCTTGATTTCAGTGGCGCGGCTTTGCGCGAGGCCCGCAGGCTCCATGGCGAGGCGCGGGACACCCTGCAGTGGCTGCAGGCCGACCTGTTCGATCGGCAGGCCCTGGAGGCGGCGGGCCTGACTCCCGGCAGTCTCAGCGGGATCGTGGAGCACACCTGCTTCTGCGCCATCGATCCCGGCCTGCGGGAGGACTACATCGCCAGCGCCTGCCGCCTGCTGGCACCGGGGGGTTGGCTGCTGGGGCTGTTCTGGTGCCACCGCCAGCCAGGCGGCCCGCCCTGGGGCAGTGATCCGGAGCTGGTGGCAGCCCAGCTGCGGCAGGCCGGCCTGGTGCCGGAGATCTGGGAGCCGGCCACCGGTTCGGTGGCCAAGCGCAACGACGAGTGGCTCGGCCTGTGGCGCCAGCCGGGCCCACCCCCTTCACCTGACGAGATCGAATCATGCTGAGCCAACTGAACGAACGGATGCAGAAGTGGGGCTTCTCCTGGGAGGGTCTGCGCGACAACCGCCACGGCGAGTGGTGGGTGCTGGCCCAGATGATCCTGATCGCCGCCCACTGGCTGCCGCCAACGCCTCCCCCCTCGGCGCTGGGGATTCACTGGCCCCTGGCGCTGCGGCTGATCGGTGGGCTCACCTTGCTGATCGGTCTGGTCCTTGGCGCCCAGGGTGCCCTGAAGCTCGGGGACAGTCTCAGTCCGCTGCCGGAACCGATGCCCGGAGCGCCCCTGGTGACTGAGGGGGCCTACGCCCGTTGCCGCCATCCCCTCTACCAGTCGCTGCTGCTCTGTTCCCTGGGAGTGACCCTGGCCCTCGGCAGCCTGCTGCATCTGGGCCTGCTGCTGGCGCTGGCGACCGTGCTCAGCCTCAAAGCACGACGCGAAGAGAGGCGACTGTGCTCCATGCACAGCGACTATGCCGCTTACATGACCTCCACCCCGGCGATCGTTCCCTTTTTGCCAGGGCTCGACTGGCGGTAAGCCTTGGATCTCTTTCCTAGAGTGATGCACATAGATTCTCTCCAAACTGCGACCACTGTCTACTTATCATGAGCCATCCCTCTTGTCGTTTGCATAGACTAAGTATTCGACAATGTGCTGCTGCTTGGCCGGGTGTTCCATGGGATTTTCGAATCCAAATATGCCGCCGAAAAGTTCGTCGGCACGCTTGGGCATGACAATACTAGGTTGTATATTGTTGGCGAGGACGGTTTTACGGCGGCAGACTTGTCGGTCCCAACCTGGTTCAGGTTGTTTGTTGATACACCTCTGATCTTGATTCCGTCGTCGACATTGGGACCTGGACGCGCCGCTGAGTGAGCCCGCTCAGAACAGCCAGCCGGGCCGCAGCAGCAGAAGCAGGCCCAGGGCCACCATCACCACTCCACTGATCAGCTTCAGCCAGCGACCCGTTCCCTCGGTGAGTCGGTTGCTGCTCAGTGCCAGCACGGCGATCCCCACCATCAGGGCGTCGTCGGCGATGTAGCCCACGATGTAGAGCCCCAGGTAGCCGTAATGGGCAGCCAGGCCAAGGTTCTGTTGACTGAGCACGGCTGTGTAGACCGCCGGCAGCCCCGCGGTGGAGGCGCTGATGCTGCCGAAGCGCCCGAGGCTCACGTTGCCGGAGACACGCTGACGTCGATCGATCAGGGCGAGCAGTTCCTTGCCGCGACCCTCGGTGCCATCGAACCCCACCAGCACCTTGCCTTCAAGGACAAACGTGGGTACCCCCGGGGCACCGATACCGGCCTGGCGGGAGTAGCGCAGCAGGTCGTCGATCGCGGCGGGATCGGATTCGAGCGGCCGCAGACGCACCCGAATCTCTGGCCGCTGCCTGCGCAGTTCGGGGAGGAAGGCCTTGGCATGGGCGCAATGGGGGCAGCCCTCCCGCACGAACACCTGAAGTTCCGGTCCTCCCACGCCTGGCTGGGCCGTGGCCAGGAGCGGAGCCAGCGACAGCAGCAGCCCCAACACCATGGCCAGCACCGGCGGCAGCCGCCAGCCTTTCCGAGTCCTGCGCATCGCTCCCTCCTCAAGCTGATGGAGTTGTCAGGGGGTCTGCCGCCACCAGCGCCAGGCCTCGACGTTGATCAGCAGCCCGAAGACCGTGAGGGCCACCATCAGCACGATCTGATCGAGGCGGGCATCGGGCACCAGGATGTCGGCGATGAGATGGGGGAGGTTGGTGACGGAATAGACGACGCTGAACCAGAAGTGGATCCGCCGCCAGGGCCGCCAGCGCGTGGCCGGAGCGACTGCGGTGGCGGCGTAGGCGATCAGCACGATGGCGATCAGCGGCATCAGAAAGTAGGCGAGCATCGCCCCGAACAGCAGGGGCAGAGCCCCCTCCTGCACATGGCTGTGGATCTCCGGCGACTGGCCGTGGAACAGGGGCATCAGGCCCAGGTCGACGTGGAAGAGCATCGCCAGCAGCCAGGCGATCCAGAGGGTGATCAGCCGCAGGGGCTGGTTGATCGACGGGTTCATCGGCCTGGTGGCTTGTTCCTTCAGTGTGGGAAGCCAGGAAGCAAAGGGGCCTTGGGTTTTGGTGGTTCTTTGCGGCTGGATCGAGGCATTGCAGCCAGGCTCGCGCGGCGTGAGCGTTGCCGATTTCGCTGCCTACAACCAGCACCCCGCCAGCATCCCCCAGGCCTACACGCCTTCTGTGGTCACCACGGGCTCACCAGCCGCCTGCCAGCCTTCGATGCTGGGTGCAAAGCCCTTCACATGGTGGCGGCCCTCCAGCTGCAGCGCCATCACTCCCATGGCAGAGCGAAATCCGCTGGAGCAATAGAGCACCACCACTCGCTCTGGGGAAATCTCAGCCACGTGGCGGCTGAGATCGTTCAACGGTCTGTTGATGGCTCCGGCAATGTGTCCCGCCCGGTACTCAGCAGGGGTTCGCACGTCAATCAGCAACACGTTGCCGCTGGCAAGCAGGCGCTTCAGGGCTGGAACCGATCGAATCGCGTGAAAATCAGCCGGCAGGTTGGAGAGGTACTGCTCCACTGCGGAGTCAATGGCAGCTGCTTCGCCTGCAGCAACCGTGGCATCCGGAGGGGCGATTGCGGTGGCCGCAGCGGCGCCCTGAGGCGCTGAGATCAGCAGGCAGAGGGCAAGGGCTACCCCCAGCAGGAGCGAGCGAAGGCGAGACATATGGGGTTTCGATACATCCTAGGGGGATTGATCGTGCTGGAGGTCAGCAGTTTTCCCTATTCGGCACTCACCTTGCCTCGAAAGACGATGTAGCCATAGATGTTGTAAAAAAGCATGATGGGAATCAGCACGCCGAAGGATCGTGCGCTGGGATTTGCTGGGGGAGGTGAGCGGAGAGGATGCCCACCCCCAGATCAAAACCATCGAGGATCACATAGAGCAGCAGGAATAGGGCCAGGATCACAAACCAGACCGTGGGCATGAACCATTCGAGGAACTCCATGTTCAGGTGCTCGCTGAGCGGTCGGAAAGAATCACGGGGGTGGCAAGACCAGGGGGCGGCTCAAGGGTGAGATTCGGCCCCTTGGCGATGATCTGGGAGCCGAAATACAGCGCGAAGACCAGCAACACCGTGTAAAGCACAGCGAATACACTCAAGCTGGTGAGAACCTCGCCCACCGGCAGAACCGAAGCGGCATCAGCGGTCCGCAACTGGCCGTAGACCGTCCAGGGCTGGCGGCCCACGCAACGCACCACCCAGCCGGATTCAATCGCCAGGTAGCCGGCCGGGGCCGAAAGGATCCAGGCCCAGCTGAACCAGGGCCACTGGGCGAAGCTGGCGGCGCTTCAGCCAGTGCAAGGTCAGGCCGGTGACACCGAATTCAGAGTGACTTCATGCAGAAGTACCAGTCGGTGTACTCGTAGCCCTCGTTAATGCGGGTGTCGGCAGCGGCGGCATCGGCCGGCGGTGGCACGATCACCTTTTCGCCCGGCTGCCAACCCTCAGGGGTGGCCACGCCGTTGGCATCGGAGGTCTGCAAGGCCTTTACCAGGCGCAGGAATTCGTTGATCGAGCGGCCGTTGGTCATCGGGTAATAGACCATGGCCCGCAGGATGCCCTTGTCGTCGATCACAAAGGTGGCCCGCACAGCTGAGGTGTCGGACGCGCCGGGTTGGATCATCCCGTAGGCGTTGGCCACCTTCATCGACAGGTCTTCGATGATCGGGAAGGGGATCTCCACCCCGAACTTATCCTTGATGTTGCGCACCCAGGCCACATGGGCGTAGTAGCTGTCGATCGACAGCCCCAGCAGCTCGCAGTTGAGATTCTGGAACTCGGGATAAGCGCGGGCGAAGGCTATGAATTCAGTGGTGCATACCGGCGTGAAGTCGGCCGGGTGGGAGAACAGCACCAGCCACTTGCCGGCGTAGTCGGTGAGCCTGCGCATGCCATGGGTGGTGCGGGCCTCGAAATAGGGGGCCGGCTCCTTGATCCGGGGGAAGCCCGGCTGGGTGGCCGGAACGTTGGCGTCAGCCATGGGAACAACGCGAGGGGACGGCAAAAGACTTACGGCAAATGCTCATAAGCCGTTTTTGCTTTCATAACACTAGTGGCAAGTCAGCGTGACTGCGGCTTGGTCGGCCATTGCAGGGTGTTGATGTGCATTCGGGCATGCCTGCATACAGTGAGGCCCATTGCCGTCCCGCCATGATCCCAGGGCGCATTAAGAGTCACTCAGAAGCCTGTGGCTGAGGGGCTTCTCGCCAGCCCAGAAGCTTCAATATCTCCCCTGATGTCGTGGGTCTGGACGCCGTTGGCCTCGCGGTAGCGGTGGGTGTGCTCCTTGAGCTGGGTGTCGCTGGGCCAGTTCCAGGAGATTTTCGTAGCCCTTGGCTGCAGTGAAGCGGTCGCTCCAGTGGTCACCAACGTGCTGAGGCAGGACCTTGGCGTTGGTGTGTAGAGCAGTCGAAACGTGGAAGTCGATGGTGGCTTGGCGACCTGCGTGCCCCTCCGCTCGTTCATCGTCTTGCGGTGGCGCTATTGCTTCGGAGAAGCCTGCGACTTGGCAAAATGCTCGATGCCCAGCAGTGAGCTTCGGTCACTCAGGATGGCCAGGATCGTTACCAGCAGCAGCCACCACTGCGGATTGCCGGATGCCGCGTCGCATTCGGCAATGCCTTGAGGAAGCTGATCAGATCGACTGCAAAAGCAACAGTATCGAGTGGGGAGGCCAATCGTGAGGACCTATTCCCACGTACGACACCGTAGACAGGGCGCACTGAACAGGCCGACGGGGACAGACTTCTGATCGGCCCTGCTGAGCGATCAG
>CAIZOZ010000100.1 GCA_903934745.1 uncultured cyanobacterium | reverse complement strand
GCTAGAAGCCGAGATCAGCAAACTCAGCAATGAGCTCGTAGAGCTCAATGTCAATATTCGCTACCAAACCATCAAATCCCCAGTGAATGGCGTGGTTTTTGATCTCAAACCAACAACACCAGGATTCGTCGCCCAGACCAGCGAGCCGATCATGAAGATTGTGCCGTTTGATCAATTGATGGCCAGGGTAACCATCCCCAGCGACCAAATCGGCTTCGTTTCAGTTGGCAAGGTTGCCGACATCAGCATCGATTCCTTTCCCGCCACAGACTTTGGCGTGATTCAAGGCAAGGTGGTGAAAATCGCATCAGACGCTATACCTCCCGACGAACTGGAAAAAACCTACCGATTCCCAGCCGATATCAAGCTTAATTCCCAACAACTGAAGCTGAAATCGGGCGCTACACTGCCCCTGCAAGCTGGCATGTCGCTCAAAGCCAATATTAAGCTGCGCAAGGTATCGTACCTGCAAATGCTGCTCGGCGGCTTCCAGGACAAAGCCGATTCCATTCGTCGCCTGCGTTGAAGTGTTCCCGAACACCCTGCCACACCAACAAGGAACTTCACAGCGCCAGGCACGCCTAAGCAATCGGCTTCAGGCAGCCATGCAATACCAGCAAGTCCAGACAGTTTGGGCTTTGTCCCAGTGACCCAGGCCTTTCAATACCGTATAATGCAGACGTGAGGACCAAGTGTCCCGAACACCCAGCCCGTCAGTAACGAGAACCATGGCTTACGACATCGAAATCACAGGAACTCCTGGAGTAGACAATCTTTTTTACTTCAGCAAAGGCGAAGTTTCCCTCCTCCTCGAGTCCCTGAAAGGTGACGACATCGTTCGGTTGAACACCGACCTCAGCAATTCGTCCATCAACCTCGATGGCGGCGATGACGACCTGCTGATTACTTCGACCACCTCCGTCAATCCCACGTTCCGCCAGTCGGTCGTTCGATCTGGCGGCGGCAACGACACGATCGTGATCAGCACCAGGAACGGCGCAGACCTCCAAATCTGGGGTGACCTCGGCGGCGACAACATTCAATTGACCCATGTCGGCACGCTCGGCCAGCAAAACAACGCCAGCTTCGTCCGTACCACCATTCTTGGTGACGACCTCGACGGTGTTGGCGGCGGTGTTGACACCGTCTACATCGATAATCACGTCGCCAGGTTCAACCAGAGCTTCGTCAACCTCAACGGCAACGGCAACGGCATCATCGCTCCCGTTGAAGATGCGGTGATCGACGCGATCGCCAAGGGCGACACCCTCGGCCTGCTCGACCTGGGCCTCGAAGGCATGCTGGTGCAGGCCGGTGAGGTCTTCGAGTCCACCTTCCGCGGTGGCACCGGCAGCGACTGGATTGTGTTCGACAGCCTGTTCAACGACTTCGCTGGTGCTGCTGGCACCACCCCGCTCGACTCTTCCTTTATCAACGGGAACGAAGATGCTGACGCGATCGCCATTCTGCGCGACCTCGACAACACCACCGTCAGGGGCGGCGAAGGCAACGACTACCTGACCGTAGTCAATGGCACCGCCCGCAACTCCCTCTTCAATGGCAACCAAGGCGCTGACTTGATCAACATCGTCGGCATTCTTGCCGACCAATCCACCTTCTACGGCGGTATTGGCGATGACGTGATCACGGTTGCTTCTGCCGTGACCAACAACAGCCTGATCAGCGGCGACGACGGCGACGACGCCATCAACTTCCTCGCGCTCAACTCCACCGACACCACCATGCGTGGTGGCGAAGGCGACGACACGATTGATGACTTCTCGACCGCCATCACCAGTCTGGGCAACCTGCTCGACGGTGGTGCCGGCGACGACGTGCTGACCCAGGCTGCCAACATCATCTTGTCTGGCGTCACCGATTTCGCTTCCACCTTCATTGGTGGCACCGGCGCTGACGTGATGACCGGTGACAACAGCGGCCAGATCCTCGGCCCCAAAGAGGCGGACGTAGCCGGTACCGCCATCAGTGGTGCCTCCAAGGATCTGTTCCGCTTCAGCTACGGCGATTCGGAAATCAACAGACAAGGTGTGGGTCACGACCAGATCACCGATCTGGACTCCAACGCCAGCTTCTATCTGTTCAATACTGGTGATTCCACCAATCCGTTTGACTACACCGTCAGCGTCGCCGATCCCCTTGTTGACAACCTGACTCCCTTGGAGCGCGATGCCATTGATCTGACCAACGGCAACATCAAGTTCGGTATTTCCACAGTCCTGCCCGATGGCGGTGGTGCTGTGGCGGTCAACAGCAAGGGCCTGGTGCTCTCCGGTGTTGACAACATCACCGAGTTCGTCTTGGCTGGCAGCCAGCAGACCACGGCTGGTGCGGCCCTCGTCTGGACCGAGTCCGCCGCACCGTTCATCACTCCGGCGCCTTTCGAAGTTGCTGAGTTCCGCACCTCCTGGCTGTTCATCAGCGATGGCGATGGCGTTCTCACCAACCAGGACCTGCTGGTGGAGCTCACCAACGTGGCCTTCGGTGGCGGCACCGGCGGTATGGTCATCAATGGTGGCAACATCACCGATCTGGTAACTGCCTGATCTCTGCTCGGGTCATCCCGAATGCCTCGCCCCGCCTCCGTGCGGGGCTTTTTTTTGGCCTGCCCTTGCCTTGTCTCTCCGCCATGGCCGAACAACCACTGAAGCTGCGCTTTCTGCTCCATCCCGATCTGGACCGCCCGATCGGCGGGGGCAAACAGGTGCACCGCCAGGTGGAGCAGCTGGTGGATTTGGGCTGGGATGCGGCCGTGGTGGCGGAAAAAGCCGGCTTCCGGCCCGGCTGGTTCGAGAGCAAGGCGCCGGTGCTGGCTTACAGCGACTGCCGCGCCAGCGGTGAGCTGGCCTCAAGCCACACCATCCTGGTGCTGCCGGAAACCTGTCTCGGCATCGACCTCGGCAACTACTACGACGTGGATCTACGCCGCCAACCGCGCGTGGTGTTCAACCAGAACGTGTACTACAGCACCATGGGGGCCGGCACGAAGTCGCTCGAGCAGCTGGCTGCTTTCTACGACGCCCCGGAGGTGCTGCAGGTGCTCTGTGTTTCCGAGGATTCCTATAGCTTTCTGCGCGACTGCTGGGGCATCAGCGACCGGCGCCTCAGTCGCATCATCAACGCCGTGGAACCCCACTTCCGCCCCGACATTAACAAGCAGAAGTGCATCAACTGGCTGCCACGCAAGAACGCCGACCATTGCCAGGCGCTGCTGCTGTGTCTGCGCCGCGGCCGCCTCGAGCACGCGGTCGGCTGGCAGGCGGAGGCCCTGGACCAACTCAACCACAGCCAGCTGGCCGAACGGCTCAACGCCGCCAGCCTCTTCCTTTCCTTCGGCCACCCGGAGGGCTTCGGACTGCCGGTGGCCGAAGCCATGGCGGCCGGTTGCTATGTGGTGGGATACAGCGGCGGTGGCGGCCAGGAATTGTTTCGCCATGGCGCCTCGGAGTCGGTGGCCTTCGGTGACTGGCACGGCTTCCGGGCCGCCGTGCAGCGGGCCCTGCTTCGCTTCCACCAGGAGCGCCAGGAGCTGCAGCTGCAGCTGCACCGCCAGGCCAAGGCCATACGCCATCTCTACAGCGCCGAACAGGAGCGGGCCTCGATCGCCCTGGCCTGGGAGAGAATCCGCCAGGCCCATCGTGGCTGGCTGGCCCAGCTCGACCAGATTGCCCCATGAAGATCCTGTTTGTTCATCAGGGATTTCCCGCCCAGTACATCCATATCCTGCGGCGCCTGCACGGCTCAGGTCAGTACACCCTGGTCGGCTTGGGCATGGCACCGAAGCCGAAGGACCTGCCCAAGGGCGTCACCTACTTCCGCTACAGCGTTCAGCGCGGCAATGGCAAGGACACCCACCCGCTGGCGATCGAAACCGAATCAAAACTGATCCGGGCCGAGGCCTGCGCCCGGGTAGCCCATCAACTGCGGCAGAAAGGGTTCATTCCCCAGCTGATCTGCTGCCATTCCGGTTGGGGCGAAGGCCTGTTTCTCAAGGACATCTGGCCCTCAGTACCGCTGCTGAGCTATCAGGAATTTTTCTACAATGCCCAGGGGTTTGACTACGACTTCGACCCCGAATTCGCCAAGACGAAGACGCACAGCAACTGGCCTGCCCTAGCCAAACTGCGCCTGAAGACCGCCAACCAACTGCTGCATCTGCAAGCCAGCGACTGGTGCGTGACCGCCACCGAGTTCCAGCGCAGCAGCTTTCCCTCCATCTGGCAACAACGCATCAGCGCCATTCATGAAGGCATCAACTCCGAGCGCGCCTGCCCCGACGCCGCTGTTGCCCCCCTGCAGCTTCCTGACGGCACCACGATCCAGCGCGGCGATCCCGTCGTCACCTTCGTGAACCGCCGGCT
>CAIZOZ010000099.1 GCA_903934745.1 uncultured cyanobacterium | reverse complement strand
GCGGTGATCACTCCCTTGATCACGATGGCGGGAAATGCTTTTTCCGTGTTGGTTTTGCTTATCGGGGTGGGCTTCGTCCTCGGTTGGAAAGCCCTATTGATGTTTGCACTCATGCTGACTGCCTATGCGCTCTCTTCCAAGTTGATCACCCCCTACCTCCGGCTAGCGTCCAAGCAGAAGGTTCGCTATTCGCGCCGTATCAATCAGATGCTGATGGAATCCTTGCGGTCGATGGCTGATGTACAGCTCTACGCTGCGGAAGATTTTTTCATCCATAGATTTTCGCATGACGGAACCATCGCCAAGCGCTACGACCGGTTGACCCAGCTGCTTCCTGAGGTACCGCGATACATCATCGAACCAGCCGCAATCACCATCCTTTTCACCGTCGGAATGACGCCCGCCATCCTCTCAGGCGATCATGCCAGGGTTCGTGAAGCGCTTCCTACACTGGCCGCCATCTTGGTAACCCTGCTTCGCATCGCGACGCCCCTGCAGTCGACATTCCGAAACATTAATAAGCTACGGGGTGGGTTGCCTGAGATCCAGGACGCACTGGCGCTACTTCAAATTAAACCGGGTCGCGTGCTGCTCTCCTCCCCCGGTGTGCCAACCCCCGCTGGGGTGATGCCCAAGCGATTCATCCGTCTCAGAAACGTCAGCTTCCGCTATGCGGGCAGTGAGCGCGACATTCTTAGCGACATCGATCTCACTATTCCTGTCGGCTCCAGGGTGGCGCTGGTGGGCCGCACCGGTAGCGGCAAGACCACCATCGCCCACCTGCTGCTCGGCCTGTTCCGCCCCCGTGGGGGCGAGCTGACCCTGGACGGTGTTCCCCTCACCGATGAGGAGATTCCTGCTTGGCAAGCCAACTGCGCCCTGGTCCCCCAGGACATCCGTCTGCTGGATGCCAGCGTCCGCCAGAATGTGGCCTTTGGAAAAGCAGCCGAGACCATCGATGACAACGAAGTTTGGTCGGCCCTGGAGTCAGCCCAGTTTGATGATTATGTCAGCGAGATGCCCTACGGGCTGTTCACGATGATCGGCGAGAATGGCGTCAAGCTTTCTGGGGGTCAGCGTCAGCGCCTCTCCCTGGCGCGAGCCTTCTACCGACACGCCAGCGTGCTTGTGCTGGACGAGGCGACCAGCGCCCTGGACAACAAAACCGAGCATGACGTGCTGCAAGCCCTCGATCTGATCGGTCGACGCTGTACCACGATCGTGATCGCCCACCGTCTGAGCACGGTAAGGAAATGCGATCGGATCTATGAAATTGAGCAAGGCCGCGTCAAGGCTGCCGGCGACTATGAAAGTCTGATCGCTCTCTCCCCCACATTTCGCGAGATGACGATGCTCGACCACGCTTAAGCCACCGTCATGGCTGACTTCATTCTGCTGGCCACGGCTGACTGGGACCATCCCCTGTGGACCAACAAACAGCATTTGGCTATGGCCCTGAACGAGCTGGGCCACCGCGTGCTGTACGTCGAGTCCCTTGGTCTGCGGGGTGCCCGTCCCGACCGCAGCGACAGCCGCCGCATCCTCCGGCGTCTCCGACGCGGTCTGCGGCCTCCCCGCAGGATTCGACCGGGACTATGGGTCTGGTCCCCCCTGGTGCTGCCGGGAGGCACTTCCGGCTGGGCCCTACGCCTCAACCGCCTGAGCATCCGGGTCGGATTGGCCGTGGCTGTCCTCCTGACCGGGCTGAGGCAGCCGCTGCTGTGGAGCTTCAACCCGCTGGTGCACGACTACCTTTCCCTTGCAGGGTTTCGGGCCACGATCTACCACTGCGTCGATCGGGTGCAGGCCCAACCGGGCATGCCGGCGGAGCGGCTGGATGCGGCCGAGCGGGAACTGTGCCAAAGGGCCACCGTGGTCTTCACCACCGCCCCCCAGCTGCAGGAAGCCCTCGCGCCGTTCAATGCTGCCACCTACTGCTTCGGTAATGTCGCCGACGCTGACCACTTCGCCCAGGCTCTCGGGGGATCGCTGGACTGTCCGCCGGAATTGGAAGTGATCCCTGCGCCCCGGTTGCTGTTCATCGGTGCCATCGATGCCTACAAGCTCGATCTGCCCATGCTGGAGGCCCTGGCCCGCTTCACTCCGCAGTGGAGTTACGCGCTGATCGGACCTGTTGGGGAGAGCGACCCCGGCACTGACATCCGCCGACTGCGCGGCCTGCCCAACGTTCACCTGCTGGGCCCGCGGCCTTATGCAGCGCTGCCGCGCTATCTCGCCCACTCCGATGTGGCACTCCTGCCGCTGCGGCTGAATGAATACACCCGCCATATGTACCCGATGAAGTTCTTCGAGTACCTGGCCGCCGGTCGCCCGGTCGTGGCCACAGCGATCCCATCCCTGCTGGACCAAGGCGACGTGGCCCTGCTGCGGCAGCCGGACGCCCAGGCTTTCCGCCAGGCCATCGCCGCGGCCCTGGCGGGGGAAGGGCCGACGCTGGCGGAACGGCTGGAGCGGGCCGGGATGCATACCTATCGCCGACGTACGGTGCGGATGCTGGAGGTGCTGCAGCGCCATGGCCTGCTGCCGCCGGAATCCGGGGAGGCGGCGGGCGGCGCATGAGCGAGGGTTTCAGTGTCGTGTTCT
>CAIZOZ010000098.1 GCA_903934745.1 uncultured cyanobacterium | reverse complement strand
CCGCTGGTGGCCACCAGTGGCCGGCCGCAACGGCGCAGCAGCAGGTGATGCAGCGGCGAGGCAGGCCGCATCACCCCCAGGGCCGGACTGCCCGGAGCCACACCGGGCCAGAGCTCCGCCGCAGACGGACGACGACGCAGCAGCACGATCGGTGCCGCCCCCTCCCGCAAAGCCAGACGCTCGGCCGCGTCGATCCACACCGCCGCCGCCAGCCAGGCCTCATCAGCCACCAGCAGGGCAAAGGGCTTGGCTGGCCGCCGCTTGCGCCGGCGCAGCCGGGCGACGGCAGCCGGATTGGCGGCATCCACCAGCAACTGGAAGCCCCCCACCCCCTGCAGCGCCAGGATCCGACCAGCCGCCAACAGCTCACAGGCCAGCCCCAGGGGATCAGCCGGGCGAGCGGCCTGGGGCTGGGGTTGAGGTTGGGGCTGGGGACGTGGATCCGCCCCGCCCTCGGACTCACCACAGGGCTGATCTGCCCCGGGCCAAAAACTCAGGCGCGGCCCGCAAGCGGGACAACTGAGCGTCTCGGCATGGAAACGGCGATCGCCGGGATCGTCGAACTCCCGCTGGCAGGCCTCGCACAGGGCAAAGCCGGCCAGGGTGGTGTGGGCGCGCCGGTAGGGCCGTGCCAGGGCAATGCTGTAGCGGGGCCCGCAGCGGGCGCAGCTGATGAAGGGATCGCCCCAGCGACGGCTGGTGGGATCCACCAGCTCCGCCAGGCAAGCGGCGCAGGGGGCGCGATCGGCCGCCAGGGTCGGCGCCACCAGACCCACCCCCAGCGGCTGGGGCGGACTGGCCGCGATCCGCACCGCCTGAAGCCGGGGCCGGAGGGCCGGGCCCCATTCGGGCTCCAGGGGCTCCAGCCGGGCCGGCGCCGGCAGCTCCGCTGCCAGGCGCCGCAGAAAGCACTCCAGCTGCTGGCGCGGGCCGGACAACTCCACCAGCACCCCATCCCAGCCGTTGCACAACTCGCCGCTGAGCCCCAGCTGCGTGGCCAGTTGATGCACCCAGGGACGAAAACCCACGCCCTGCACCACGCCGCGGCACAGCAATCGCAGGCCAGCGGCCTCGCCGTTCACAGCCGTTGGGGCAGGGGCCGCAGCGGCAACAGCGCCTCCAGCAAGGCCTCGAGGCCGGCACCGCTGCGGGCCGAGCACTCGAACACCCGGGCCTGGGGCGCCACCGTGGCAATCGCCCGCAGCGCCTGGGGGCGATCGAACGCCACCGCTGCGGCCAGGTCGATCTTGCTGATCACCACCAGATCAGCGGAATGGAACATGGCGGGATATTTCAGCGGCTTGTCCTCGCCCTCACCGGCCGCCAGCAGCACCAGCCGCAGGCTTTCGCCGAGGTCGTAGGCGGCAGGACAAACCAGGTTGCCGACGTTTTCGATCAGCAGCAGCTCCAGCTCCGCCAGGGGCTGGCCCTGGGCTTCCAGGGCATCAACGGCCCGCTGCACCATCGCCGCCTCGAGATGACAGGCCTGGCCGGTGGTGATCTGCACCGCCGGCAGGCCGGCGGCCCGCAGGCGGCGGGCGTCGTGATCGGTGGCCAGATCGCCGACGATCACCGCCATCGCTGCACCAGAAGAACGGGCCAGCTGCTCCAGCAGGGCCGTCTTGCCGGAACCGGGAGACGAGAGCAGGTTCACCACCGTCACCCCCGCCGCCGCAAAGCGCT
>CAIZOZ010000097.1 GCA_903934745.1 uncultured cyanobacterium | reverse complement strand
GTTCGCGGTGGGGATCATCGTCGCCAACGTGCCCGAGGGCCTGCTACCCACCGTCACCCTGGCCCTGGCCCTGAACGTGCAGCGCATGGCCCGCAGCCAGGCCCTGGTGCGGCGCCTCTCGGCGGTGGAAACCCTGGGCTCAGTGAGTGTGATCTGCAGTGACAAGACCGGCACCCTCACCAGCAATCGCATGGCGGTGGAGCAAACCTGGCTGCCCGGCGGCAGCGCGACCCTGGCCGATCCGCTCAAGCCGCTGCTGCTGCGCTGCGCTGCCCTCTGCAGCAACGCCCGGTTGGAACGGGAAGTGGCAGCGGCCGGCAGCGAGACCGAGGCCCCCTGGCACGCCATCGGCGATCCCACCGAAACGGCGATGCTGCTGGCGGCAGCCGCCGCCGGGCTGATCCCTGCAGAACTGCAACAACGCCACCGACGCCTGCGCGAGCTCCCCTTCGACTCGCACCGCCGCCGCATGACCGTGCTGGTGGAGTGGTCGCCAGGGGATGACGACCTGCCGATCGCCATCACAGCTCCCATCGCTCTGGTTGCCGCTGCCAAGCCCCTGCTGACGATCACCAAGGGGGCACCGCTGGAGGTGCTGCAGAGCTGCGACGGCTGGATCACAGCAGCGGGGGCCATGCCACTCAGCGAGACGATGCGGCAGCTGGTGGTGCAGGCCAACGACCGGCTGGCCAGCAAGGGGTATCGGGTGATTGCCGTGGCGATCCGGCCCGGCGACGCCTCGCTGCGGGCTGTGGAACCGGAGGCGCTGGAAAGCGGGCTGCTGTTTCTGGGGCTGCTGGGGCTGTACGACCCACCGCGCCCCGAGGTGGCGGACGCGATCCGCCAGTGCCAGGAGGCGGGCATCAAGGTGACGATGGTGACCGGCGACTACGGCCTCACCGCCCAGGCGATCGCCCGCCAGATCGGTCTGCTGGAGGCCCCGGACCATGTCGAGGGGGCCTTCGGTCACCAGGGCGATCGTGCCGATCCGGTGCGGGTGATCGATGGCGGCACCCTCGATCTGATCAGCGATCTGCAATTGCGCCAGCTGCTCAAGTACCGCCACCGGCTGGTGTTCGCCCGCATGGCGCCAGAGCAGAAGCTGCGGCTGGTGCTGGCCTACCGCGCCCTCGGCGAGGTGGTGGCCGTCACTGGCGACGGCGTCAACGACGCCCCAGCCCTGCGGGCCGCAGATGTCGGCCTGGCGATGGGCATCAGTGGCACCGATGTCGCCCGGGAAGCCGCCGACATCGTGCTGCTCGACGACAACTTCGCGACGATCGTGCAGGCGATCCGCTATGGCCGCTCCGTGGTCAGCAACATCGGCCGGTTCATCACCTACGTGCTGGCCTCCAATGTCAGTGAGGTGGCCCCCTTCCTGGCCATGGTCACCGCTGGGATCCCGGCCGCCCTGACGGTGCTGCAGATCCTGGCGGTGGATCTGGGCACCGATCTGCTGCCGGCCCTGGGTCTGGGCGCCGAAGCACCGGAGCCGGGGGTGATGCGCCTGGCACCCCGGCCCCGGGGTCAGGCGCTGCTGGATCGAGCCGTGATGCTGCGCGCCTACCTGGTGCTGGGGCTGGCGGAGGCGATTGCCGCGATGAGCGGCTATCTGCTGGTCTGGCGGCAGCACGGCATCGGCCTCGGCGAGCTGCGACGCTTGGCTCCCCAGTTGCTGCATCACACCGCACCACCGGCGGTGCTGGCGATTCAGCACCAGGCCGCCAGCGTCACCTTCTGTCTGATCGTGGCGGGGCAGATCGGGGCCCTGCTGGCCTGCCGCAGCGACCGGCTGCCCTTCTGGAAGCGGCTGAACACCCCCAATCGCCTGTTCTGGCTGGGCCTGATCAGCGAGCCGCTGGTGGCCGGCTGCCTGGTGCTGCTTCCGGCCCTGGCCGCCGCCTTCGGCATGGCGCCGTTCCCGCTGGCCTGGCTACAGGCGATGGCTCTCTCCACCCTGCTGGTGCTCGCCGCCGACACAGTCCACAAGCGTTGGGGCCTCCCCGGGCAGACCGCCGGAGCTCAATAACCCGAAGAGCCCGCCGGCGGCCGAACGGAGGGGTTCAGGTCCAGCCAGGCAGCCACCGCAAGCGGCCGGGGTTCGTCGTAGCCCACCGGCAACCAGAGATCGCCCGCACTGGAGGCGAAGTGAATCTGCCAGTGATACAGACCGGTGTAGGCGGCCGGATCGTCGCGCAGCAGGGCGGCGTAGTGGAGCACGGCCCGACCGTAGTGGTCGCTGTTGTTGTAGCCCCAGAGGCCCTTGCTGATGTCCTTGAGCCCACCCCGCCGCACCAGATAGCGGGCCGCCGCCTGAATGGCGCTGCGGGGATCGCGGATGTCGCCGCCATTGCCGATGCCGGGTTCGGCCCAGGTGGAGGGCAGAAACTGCATCGGCCCGCGGGCATCGGCCACGGAGATGCCATCGATGCGGCCCATGCCCGTTTCAACCAGATTCACCGCCGCCAGCACCTGCCAGGGGATACCCGTGGCGGCGGCGGCTTCGCGGTAATAGCCCAGCAGCCTGGCGGCCGGCTCCGGCTCGATGATCCGCCAGGCCGGCAGCTGCGAAGGCCGCTGGCGGCGCGGATGCATGGCGAGAAACTCGCGCCGGGCGCCCAGGTGATGGTCAAACACCCCTTGCCAGCGGGGCGGCAGCTGGGCCCGCACCTGCTTCGCCAGCTCCGGCCGGTGGGCCAGCACCCGATAGATCACCTGCTGCTGATGGCCCAGGGCCGCCAGTTGGTCTGCCGGGGTGGCCGCCGAGCGCAGGGCCGGCTCCAGCGAGGCCAGCAGCGCCGCGATCGCGGCGGGATCGGCAGGCACCCGGGGATAGGACAAGCCGGCAGCGACAGGCAAAGCCGGCTCAACGGGTAAGACAGGGGCTGGTTCGGTAGGGCTGGGGCTGGCCGTCGCAGCAACAGCAGGCGTGAGCGGCGGCGGCGAGGGGGTGGCCGGCTGGGAGCCCAGCCGCACCATGCAGCCGGAGCCCAGCACCAGGGCGGTGAACCCCAGTCCGAGCAGCCACGGATGGGCGGAGAGCTGGGGCATGGATCCAGCCAAGTCGGCGGCTTCGAAGCTAGCTGCCGATCCAGAGCCAAAGGGCGCCATCCCGCCAGGGCCGGGGAATCCCAGACCCTGGCGGCGTCAGGGCCGAGAGCGACAGAGGCTTGCAGAAGGAATAGTAAAATCTGCTGAAAATCGAAACAACTGACACCAGCGGCCATCGGCTAATCGCCGCAGAGCCGAACTATCCAACTCAATCTTCGAGTCCTAGGTGGAAGACTGATTGGTCAATTCAGCGATGTGACCAACCTGAACAATCCCCTGATCAATCAGCGACTGGATCTGCTGGTTCCATTGGAACCCGTCATACCCCTCGGCCCCAAAGCTGCGGGCACACTGCTGGCTGGAAGCCAGTGCGAGGCCCTGAACCGGCAGCTCCAGTAGGTTCACAGCCTCCATCAGCAGGATCTGGCGGCGGGTTGGGGAGCGGTGATGCATGCCCCATGCCTTGGCGAGAAAGTACCACCATGCCGATCGGCAAAGGAGGACCGGCACCACCTGGATCCAAGTCTGATCCAAAAGGCCGTGAAGCAAGCCGTTGGTCGCGCCGGCCTCACCCAACCGGCAAGTTGCCACACTTTCCGCCATTCGTTTGCGACCCATCTGCTAAAGCGTGGTCAGGATATCCGAACCCTTTAGGAACTCATAGGGCTTGCTGATGAGGTCGAAATCGAGGCCGCACCTGGCGTGATAACGATCAGACCCTCGACACATCCAAGAGCAGGCTGGGCAGAAGCGGCAGCAGCATCCGACTCAGATGGTCTTCTCGATGCAATGACCCGCACCCGCTTTGACGATGAAGAGTGGTCATGGTGACAGAAGAAGTTGTCTCAAGGAGGGATATCTATCTTGTTTCCCTTAATCCAACTCGAGGATCGGAAATCAGGGAAACGAGGCCATGCGTTGTCATCTCACCGGATGAGTTGAACGCCCATCTCCACACATTTATCGTTGCGCCACTTACAACAAGTGGGCATCCCTATCCTTTTCGCTTACGTTACCGATTTAACAATAAAGATGGTCATGTAGTTACTGATCAGCTCAGGGCTGTCAATAGAGATCGCTTGATTAAGCACTTGGGTGTCTTGAGCGATGACACGTTGGTCGAGGTGCTCAGGGTTTTGCAGGCTATGTTTGCTGTGTAGCGGCCTGGCTAACACAGCCATTCACCTGAGCCGCCCCCGATCATCCTTGACGCTCTGGGGCGTTCGTTGCACACACTCTCTGCGGCCAGGTGATGGCCAGCGTTAGACCGACCAACCAGCCGATTGCGGGTGCGTATCTTTTGAGATACAGTGGAGCATGCTCGAAATCCGGGAGACGCCTGCCTATGCCGCATGGTTTTCAGCCCTGCGTGACCGGACAGCCAAAGCTCGAATAGACATTCGGATCAGGCGTCTGTCCTTAGGCAACCCGGGCGATGTTCGCCCCATAGGCGAGAGCGTATCAGAGCTGCGAATTCATTACGGTCCTGGCTATCGAATTTATTTCACAAAACAAGGAGAGATAGTAGTCATCCTTCTTGCAGGCGGGGATAAGAGTTCCCAGGAACAAGACATAAGCCACGCCAAAGATCTTACACGCAATCTCTAGGAGACTCCAATGACCAAACCCACCACCACGATCTGGGATCCAGCCACAC
>CAIZOZ010000096.1 GCA_903934745.1 uncultured cyanobacterium | reverse complement strand
GGTGATCAACGATCCCTCCGAGATCCAGCGCTTTGAGGCCGGCGATCTGCTGGTCACGGTGCGTACCGATCCGGACTGGGAGCCGATTCTCAAAAAAGCCAGTGGCGTCGTCACCGACCAGGGGGGCCGCACCTGCCATGCGGCGATCATTGCCCGCGAGATGGGCATCACGGCGATCGTCGGCACCGGCGATGGCAGCCGTCGCATCGTCGATGGCGACACGATCACGATCAGCTGCTGCGAGGGGGATGTGGGCCACGTCTACCGCGGCGCGCTCCCCTTCCATGTGGACGAACAGCGCCTCGACAATCTGCCCGCCACCCGCACCCAGATCCTGATGAATGTGGGCAATCCGGAGGAGGCTTTCAACCTGGCGGCGATTCCCTGCGATGGCGTCGGCCTGGCCCGGCTGGAATTCATCATCGCCAACCACATCCGTGTCCATCCGATGGCCCTGCTCCAGCCCGAGCAGGTGGCCGATGCAGCGGAGCGGGCCGCCATTGCTGAACTCACCCGCCACTACGCCAATCCAGCCGACTACTACGTCGATCTACTCAGCCAGGGGATGGGGCGGATCGCGGCGGCCTTCTTCCCGAAGCCGGTGATTCTGCGCTTCTCCGATTTCAAGAGCAACGAATACGCCCGCCTGCTCGGCGGTGCTGCCTTTGAGCCCAGCGAAGAAAACCCGATGATCGGCTGGCGTGGGGCCTCCCGCTACTACGCCGAGGGCTTCCGACAGGCCTTTGCGCTCGAATGTCAGGCGTTGCGGCGGGTGCGCGAGACGATGGGGCTCACCAATGCGATTGCGATGGTGCCCTTCTGCCGCACCCCGGAGGAGGGCGACCGGGTGCTGGCGGAGATGGCGAAGGCTGGCCTGGTGCGCGGCCAGAACGGCCTGGAGGTGTATGTGATGTGTGAGCTGCCCAGCAATGTGATCGGCGCTGAGGCCTTCGCCCAGCGTTTCGATGGCTTCTCGATCGGCTCCAACGACCTCACCCAGCTCACCCTGGGCCTGGATCGCGATTCAGCCCTGGTGGCCGAGCTGTTCGACGAGCGCCATGCCACGGTCAAGGCGATGATCCGGCTGGCGATCCAGAGCGCCAAACGCTGCGGCCGCAAGATCGGTATCTGTGGCCAGGCCCCCAGCGACTATCCCGAGTTTGCGCGCTTTCTGGTGGAGGAGGGCATCGATTCGATCAGCCTCAACCCCGACGCCATTGTGCGCACCCGCCTGCTGGTGGCCGAACTGGAACAGCAGCTCAGCTCCTGACTCGGGCTGTCAGCAGGCTCACACCCTGCCCCTTCAGGGGCGCTTGCTCAGGGAGGCCCTCAGAGTGCGGGGCGCAGGCTGCTGGGAGTACCGCCAGCGGCAAAGGACGCTTGGATCTGCGGCTGGATCCACTGCCAGAGCAACAGAGCACAGGCGCTGGAGCGCACCACCGACAGAATCGCCAGACCGACGCAGAGGGGGCAGTGGGCGATGCCCATGGGAAGAGCGCGGTTGGGTTGGCGCAAGAAAGATCTTTCCACCATGGCACCTCCCACGAGGTGCTGCCGCCGCCAGGTCTCGATTTCAGCGGATTTGCCACGGGGACTTTCTGGCCCCTGGGTCCTGCACGGACGTATAGAAAGATTGATGGTGCTCGGAATCGGCAATCCTGTCGGTCGATCCTCCCGATTCAGCCCAGCCCAGGCCAGGCAGCCCCGGAATGGGTCGCCCTTGCCGTTCTTAGCCTGGATCCCCCCGTCCTGATTGCCCCCTGCCCTGAGAGAACCCTTGCTGCGTCTGAGTGAGCTGAAATTACCCCTGAATCACACGGACGCTGAGCTCAGTGCCGCCGTGTGCCGCCGCCTGCAGCTGCCGCCGCAGGCGTTGCGCCGTCATCAGCTGGTGAAGTGCAGTGTGGATGCGCGCCGGCATGGGGCGATCGCCCTCGTCTACAGCCTTGACCTCGACCTGGCCCTCAGCGGCGCCGAGCAACAGCGCTTGCTGAAGCGCTTCGCCGGCGATCCCCATCTGCGACCGGCACCGGATACGGCTTACCAATTTGTCGCCAAAGCAGGGGATGGTTCGGCGGCGGTGGCCGAGGCTTTCAAACGGCGACCGGTGGTGGTAGGGGCAGGCCCGTGCGGCTACTTCGCCGCCTTGTTGCTGGCCCAGATGGGCCTGCGTCCGTTGCTGCTGGAACGGGGCAAACCGGTGAAGCAACGCAGTGCCGACACCTTCGGCTTCTGGCGCGGCAGCCAGCCGTTCGACCCCGAATCCAATGCCCAGTTCGGGGAAGGCGGAGCCGGCACCTTCTCCGATGGCAAGCTCTACAGCCAGGTCAGCGAGGATCCTCGCCTGGTGCGCAAGGTGCTCGAAGAGTTGGTGGCTGCTGGCGCCAACGCCGAGATCCTCACCTTGCACCGGCCCCACATCGGTACCTTCAAGCTGGCCACGGTGGTGCGGGGCCTGCGGGCGCATGTCGAAGCGCTGGGGGGGGAGGTGCGCTTTGGCTGCCTGGTGCAGGAGCTGGTGCTGGAGCCCGGCCTTTCGCGGCAGGTGCGCGGTGTGAAGCTGGCCAGTGGCGAGATCATCACCACCGATCACGTCGCCTTCGCTCCAGGTCACAGTGCCCGCGACAGCTTCGCGGCGCTGCATCGGCAGGGGGTGGCGATGCAGCCCAAGCCGTTTGCGATCGGGGTGCGGATTGAACATCCCCAGCCACTGATCGACCGGGCCCGCTGGGGCGCAGCGGCCGGTCATCCGCGCCTGGGGCCGGCCGAGTACAAGCTCGTCCACCACATCGCCGGCGGCCGCGATGTCTACAGCTTCTGCATGTGTCCAGGCGGCCTGGTGGTGGGGGCCACCTCGGAGCGGGGTTGCGTCGTCACCAATGGCATGAGCCAGCACTCCCGCAATGAACGCAATGCCAACAGTGCCCTGGTGGTGAACGTGACCCTTGAGGATCTGGAGCCCTGGGGCCAGACCCCAGGCGATCCGTTGGCGGGTATTGCCTTCCAGCGACATTGGGAACAGCAGGCGTTCGCGGCCGGCGGCGGTGATTACCGCGCCCCGGCCCAGTGGGTGCCGGATTTTCTCGCTGGCCGCAGCAGTCACACCAGCAAGGGCGGCGTGGAGGCCTCGTATCAACCGGGCATTCGGCTGAGCGAACTGGATTCGTGTCTGCCTGATTTCGTGATCGCCGCCCTCAAAGAGGCACTTCCCGCCTTTGAACGTCGCATTCCGGGCTATAGCGGCCCTGGCATTCTGATCACGGGCGTCGAAACGCGCACCTCCTCACCGCTGCGGCTGAACCGCGATGGGTCAACACGCGAAAGCACCAACACCCCCGGGCTCTACCCAGGGGGTGAAGGTGCTGGTTATGCCGGCGGAATTCTCTCCGCCGCGATCGATGGCATCCGCCTGGCGGAGGCGATTGCGATCAACCTTCTTCGTCCTCGGCTCCCAGGGGAACGAGACGAATCTGCTTGCGACCGAGCTTGATTTCGAATTCGTCACCGGGCTTGAGGTCAAGCATGGCCGTGTAGGCCTTGCCCACCATCAGGTTGCCGTTGAACTGAACTTTGGTGTTGAAACTGAGCTTGCGGCCTGCCTTTCCGGCTTTGGGTGCGGTGCCGAAGTCGACGCCCTTGGCATTGAGCAGTGCTTCATAGAAGGCGGTGAAGTTCAACCGTTCGGTCCCATCCCGCTTGGCGGAGACATAGCCGCAGGCCCTGACCAGGTCTGACTTGCTGACATCTCCCATCTCCTTGACCTTGGCAAGAAGCTCGATTCCGGTAAGCATGTGCTCATTTATGCAACATCTGCATCATCTCACCCCGTGGCACCTTTTGCAAGTCGCAGCAGAGTCTCGCCCTTACATGTGCGCCACTCGGAGCCATGTCCAGGCTCGCCATCTGGTTTGGCTTGGGCTATGGCGATTCGGCAACCACTCGCCGGGTTCCACTGCCCAGCCGTCACTAGCGACCTGCTTTCAGTAGCGTTGTGCTCAGCCCGGGAAGATGTCCAGCCTCTGGCCGCTCAGCCCTGGGAGATGATGCCACTCCACTGCACCGCCTTGACCTGATCCCGACGCCAGGAATGGAATAAAGCTGGTTCAGCAACCGTGCACAGGGGACAAACTGCAATGGAATCACTCGGAACGCCGGCGTTTTCCAGTTGCCGCACGATGGCGCTGCGCAGATCAAGGCGATCGTGGTGGGGATCGGGGTCGGCCAGCAGAGCGCCGCAGGCGATCAGCTCCTGCAGGGCCGCCTCGTTTTGGCTGCCGTGGCTGTGCAGGGAGGCCGCCACCTCCAGGCTCACGGGCCGCTCCACCTGGTAGTTGGGTCCACTGACACAAGGGCCAAGGGCCACCAGCAGATCGGCGGGTTTGGATCCGGCGGCGGCGAGGCGAGCCATCGCCACCGGCAGGATGCGACCCGCCACACCACGCCAGCCGGCATGGCAGGCCGCCACCCGTCCGCTGTGGGGATCGGCGATCAGCACGGGGGTGCAGTCGGCACCGCAGACCCAGAGACTCTGACCACCGCCATCACTGACCAGCCCATCAGCATCAGGCCAGGGTTCAGAGCTGGCCTCGGCCGTTGAGAGCACCACGGCACTGTGAATCTGCTGGGTTCGGTGCACACTGATCCCGGCACTCAGGTAGCCGGCCAGCTCGCCCGGGCCGCGGCCTTGCCACTGGCGGGTGAAAAAGCCATGCTCAAACGCCGAGAGCCGATCGGCCTGCAAGTAGTGGCCGCCGTAGGTTCCCACCCAGGTCCAGCCGGGCCGATCATTGAAGCCGGCATCCGGTCGATCGAAGGGAGCCTCGAGGGCCTCAGCCATCGGGGAGATCCCGTAGCAGCCAGAAACCGTCAAGTCGCTCGGCCCCATCGGCGCTCTGAACGGCGATGAATTGCAGACCACCGGCGTTGTCCCTGGCGGCGGCAAAGGCGCTGGCTGCCGCCTCGGCTTCCTCGGCGGGCAGGCTCGCCAGCAGCCAACGATCCTCGAGGCCGGCTTCCAGGACCAGCTGGTCGCCATCGACCTCCAGCCGCACCGGCTCCAGGCCCGCTAACCAGCCGGCAATGGCCAGAGCACGGGTGCGGCTGAACAGGCGAATCCCCGGGATCGGCGTGGTTTCAGCGACTGTCGGCGGCAGGTTCAGCAGGCCAGCGAAGCCGATCTCCCAGTCGCTGGCTTCGGCCAAGGCACCGAAGGGCAGGGTGGCCCAGCCCCAGCGATCACCGCGCACCGCCTCCGGCAACGGCACCGAAATCGGCCGGATCGCCAGAGGCGGCGGTGCCAGGGGGCCGGCCAGATAGCCGGGTTCCTGGGGATAGACCTCAAGTTGGCGAAATTGGAGCCATTCCACCAGGCTGTAGCAGCGGCGACTGGGGACCAGTTCCAGGCCCAGGCCCTCAGCGGCTCGCTGCACCATGGTGCGCATCGAGCCCCGCCAGCAGCGGATCCGGCGTGGATTGCCGTAACCCTGGGCGCGGGCTTCAGCTAAGGCCGCTTCAATCGCCTCCTTCAACCAGATCGAATTGACGCTGCTGGCCGGGCAGACGCGCATCCAGCGGAAGGGTTCGGCAGGTTCCATGGCTGAACCGAGCGGATCCGGAGTGGCGCAGATCAACAGCTCCCAGCGCTTTTTGCCGTCTTCCTCGAGGATGGGGCGCGAGTAGTAATCGAGTTCCCAGTCGAGTCCGGCAGCCAGTTGCCGTTCCAGGCCCGCAGCACCAAGGGAACCATCCGCACGAAGCCGACTCATCCCGCCGCCTGCTCCTGTTGACGCAACACCGAGCGGGCGCGGTTGGCCCGCTCGGCCGCCTCGGCCATCACCTGCTCCTTGGCGATCAGCAGTTCACCGGGCTGGTTTTCCAGCAGGGCAGTGTTGAGCGCAATGCGGCCGCGAGCCGGGTCGAGATCGGTGATCAGGGCTTTGACCCGATCGCCCGGCTGGAACGCTTCGCGCAGATCGCGCAGGGCCACGCCGGTGACGCAGGAGTGATGCAGCAGACCGCTGACGCCACCGAGGTCGATGAAGAAGCCATAGGGCTTCAGCGACACCACCTGGCCTTCGACCAGTTGGCCCACCTCCAGCTCGGTGAACCTGGCGGCACTGGCGGCGCGCTTCTCGGAGAGCACCAGCTTGTGGGTTTCAACGTTCACCTCCAGGAAGGCAACCCCCAGAGTTTTGCCCACCAGGGCCTCATGGTTGTCGCCCTCGTTGAGCTGGGAGCGGGGAATGAAGCCCCGGAGGCCCTCCAGATCACAGGTGACGCCGCCCCGGTTGAAACCGGTGACCTTGACCTGCACCACCTTGCCATCTTTCTCCATCTGGCGCACTTTCTCCCAGCTCTGGCGCAGGGCCAGGGCACGGGCACTGATGGTGACCATCCCATCGGCGTTCTGCTCGCGGGTGACCAACACCTCCAGCTCCAGACCGCGGGGAAAACGCTCCTTGAGGCTGGTGATCACCCCGAGGCCGCATTCGCTCTTGGGCATGAAGCCCGGCGCCTTGCCGCCGATATCGACATAAACGCCGTCGCTCTCGACGCCGATCACGGTGCCGCGCACCACCTCACCAGTGGTACCCACCGGTTCGTTCTGATCGAGGGCGGCCAGGAAGGCCTCTTCGTCAAAATCGAAATCGTCGACGCTGCGGGCGGGGGCCTGCGACGTCGCCGTGGGAGCGGCTGAGGACGCTGAACCAACCTGGCGCTTGGCTGAGCCCGAAGCCTTGCCACGGCGATCATCCGGACCGAGCAGGTCGGCCATGGTCATCCCCTGCATCGCTCCCAGGTCGAAGAGCTCGTCATCGGAGACGACGCGGGCCGGGGCGGCAGGAGCCTGGTTGGCAACGGGGGCCGCCTGGGCGGCAGCAGGGTGCGCCTGGCCGGCAGCCGGGACAGGGACGCCTGCGGGGGCGAGCGGAGCGGCCAGGGGCTTGGGCACTTCGACGGCGGCGGCCGCCGCGGAGCGGACAGCCACCACATCTTCTTTCTTGATCATCAGCACCTGGGGTGGCTTGCGGGGCGCCTGGGGGTCAGGACGCTGGCCAGGATTCAGGGGCTGACGCGACGCGGGATTGCCGGATCCAGCCATGTCCTCTGAAATGCTGCGGACTCACACTGTACGAATAGGCGCCCGTCCAGCCGCCCGCCAGCACCGATCTGCCGCCATGACCCCGTCCCAGCGCCGTCTTGAGACCATGACCTGGCCGGAGCTGCAGCGCCAGGCCGCCAGGCCCGGCAGCACGGTGATCTGGCCGTTTGGAGCCTTTGAGCAGCACGGCCCCCATCTGCCCCTGAGCACCGATGCCCTGTTCGCCGATCGGATCACCGATGCGGTGCTGGCCGAACTGGATCCAGCTCTGCCGATCTGGCGATTGCCATTGCAGCACCTGGGTTTCTCTCCGGAGCATCAGGGCTTTGCCGGCACCCTCAGCCTGCCAGCGGAGCTGCTGATCTCCTTGGTGGTGAACGTTGGCCGCCAGCTGGAGCTGGCCGGCTTCCGGCGGTTGGTGCTGCTCAACGGCCACGGCGGTCAGATCGGCTTGCTGGAGGTGGCGGGCCGAACCCTGCGCTCTCAGCATCCGCGCCTCGCGGTTCTGCCCTGCTTTCTCTGGCGCGGCCCCGAGGGCATCGGGGAGCTGATTCCGGAGCCGGAACGCAGCCAGGGGCTCCATGCCGGTCTGGCTGAAACCAGCCTGATGCTGCATCTGGCACCGGAGCTCACCGGTTCGATGCGACCCAGCGATGGGCCTCACGCTGTGATCCGCCCAATCGATGGCGCTACCGGTGCCAGGCGCGCTGGCGATCAAGCTGGCGCCCCGCTGGATCCAAGCTCCGCCGAAGCTCGGCGGGCCGCCGGCCTGCCGCCGGAGGGCTGGAGCCTGGAGGGTCTGGCGCCTTGTTGCTGGATCACCAGCGAGTTCAGTGCCAGTGGCGTGCTCGGCAGTGCCGAGGGCGCCAGCGCCGACCTGGGCGAACGGCTCTATCAACGGCTGGTCGAGGGCTGGCGGCGACGCCTGGATGCCTTGCTGCGCAGTGACTGGCCACCGACTTCAGGAGCAGGGTGACTACAGTCGCGAACAGACATTGATCGCGGTTGTCATGCCGACCATCCAATCCATTACGAACGCCGGAAGCCGCGCTGAGGTCGAAACCAGTCGGGATCTCGCCGCGGGCCAGCTAATCGCAGAATCGAGCGGCGACGAGCTGCCCGACTTCACCAGCCCCGTTTACAAGGATGCTTACAGCCGCATCAACGCGATCGTGATCGAAGGGGAACAGGAAGCCCACGACAACTACATCTCCCTGGGAACCTTGATTCCCGATCAGGCCGAGGAGCTGGCGCGGCTGGCCCGCATGGAGCTGAAGCATATGAAGGGCTTCACAGCCTGCGCCGCCAATCTCGGTGTCGAAGCTGACATGCCCTTCGCCAAGGAATTCTTCACCCCACTGCGGGACAATTTTCAAGCTGGACTGCGGGACGGCAAGGTGGTCACCTGCCTGCTGATCCAGTCCTTGCTGATCGAAGCGTTTGCGATTGCCGCTTATCACATCTACATCCCCGTCGCCGATCCTTTCGCCCGCAGGATCACTGAGGCCGTCGTTAAAGATGAATACACCCACCTCAATTACGGTCAGGAATGGTTGAAGGCCAACTTCGAGGCCAGCCGTGCTGAGCTGGAGCAGGCCAACCGCCAGAACCTTCCCCATGTGCGTCGCATGCTGGAGCGGGTGGCTGCCGATGCCGCCGTGTTGCAGATGGAAAAGAGTGCGCTGATCGAGGATTTCATGATCGCTTATCAGGAGGCCCTCACCGAGATCGGTTTCAACTCCCGCGAGATCGCCCGGATGGCGGTGGTTGCCCTGGTCGGCTGAGGGCGCCTCAGGGGCTCCGGGCAGCCGTGGCAAGATGTGACGCCGGCGACAGTTTTGGTCGGCCAGAGCCCCTTCCTTCCCCGCCCGCATGTTCGGCCTGATCGGTCACTCCACCAGCCTTGCCGCCGCCTGTGAACTGGCCGAGCGGCTCGGCTACCCGGAGTATGCCCAGGGCGATCTCGACATGTGGTGCAGCGCCCCACCCCAGCTGGTCGAGAACTTCTCAGTCACCAGCGCCACTGGCAAGACCATTGAGGGCGCCTACATCGACTCGGTGTTTGTCCCCGAGATGTTGCGCCGTTTTAAAACGGCGAAGCGCAAAGTGCTCAACGCCATGGAGCTGGCCCAGAAGCGTGGTATTGCCATCACGGCCCTGGGTGGTTTCACCTCGATCATTTTCGAGGACATGAATCTGCTCAAGGAGCAGCAAGTGCGCGCCACCACCCTGGAATGGGAGCGGTTCACCACCGGCAACACCCACACGGCCTGGGTGATCTGCCACCAGGTTGAGCTCAACGCTCCCCGGATCGGCATCGATCTGGCCAAGGCCAGGGTGGCGGTGATCGGCGCCACCGGCGACATCGGCAGTGCGGTGTGTCGCTGGCTCAGCCAGCGCACCGGCGTGGCCGAGCTGCTGCTGGTGGCTCGCAAGCAGCAGCCCCTGCTGGATCTGCAGAGCGAACTGGGTGGTGGTCGCATCCTGGCGCTGGAGGAAGCGTTGCAGCAGGCTGATGTGGTGGTGTGGGTGGCGAGCCTGCCGGAAAGCCTGAGCATCGATCCCGCCAACCTGCCCAATCCCTGCCTGATGATCGATGGTGGCTATCCCAAGAATCTCGACAGCAAGGCCAGCGGTGCGGGCATCCACGTGCTGAAGGGCGGCATCGTTGAATTCCACCGCGACATTGATTGGCAGGTGGTGGCGCTTGCCGCCGAGATGGCCAAACCGCAGCGCCAGATGTTCGCCTGCTTCGCTGAGGCGATGTTGCTGGACTTTGAAGAGCTGCACACCAATTTCAGCTGGGGTCGCAACCACATCACGCTCGAGAAGATGGAGCTGATCGGCGCCGCCTCCTTGCGCCATGGTTTTCAGGCCCTGGGCCTGGACAGCCTCTCCGCCCCGGCTCCCAGCCTCGCCACCGCCTGACCTCCCCCCCCACACCCCCATGGCCCGCCGCGCCCTGCTGGATTTTGAAAAGCCTCTGGTGGAACTGGAGGAGCAGATCGAACAGATCCGCCAGCTCGCCCGCGACTCAGAAGTGGATGTGAGCCAACAGCTGCTCCAGCTGGAAACCCTGGCCAGCCGGCGGCGTGAAGACATCTTCAGCGCCCTGACGCCAGCTCAGAAAATCCAGGTGGCTCGCCATCCGCAGCGACCCAGCACCCTCGATTACATCCAGCTGCTGTCCGATTCCTGGATCGAGCTGCATGGCGATCGCCGTGGTTCCGATGACAGGGCGATGGTGGGCGGCATCGGTCGCATCGGCGAGCAGTCCGTGGTGATGCTCGGCCAGCAGAAAGGCCGCGACACCAAGGAAAACATGGCCCGCAATTTCGGCATGGCCTCCCCTGGCGGCTATCGCAAGGCGATGCGGCTGATGGAGCACGCCGATCGCTTCCGCCTGCCGATCATCACGTTCATTGACACCCCCGGCGCCTATGCCGGGATCCTGGCGGAAGAGCAGGGCCAGGGGGAAGCGATCGCCGTGAACCTGCGCGAGATGTTCCGGTTGCGGGTGCCGATCATCGCCACGGTGATCGGTGAAGGCGGCTCCGGTGGCGCCCTGGGTATCGGCGTGGCCGACAGGTTGTTGATGTTTGAGCACAGCGTGTACACCGTGGCCAGCCCGGAGGCCTGCGCTTCCATCCTCTGGCGCGATGCCGCCAAGGCACCGACAGCCGCCGAAGCCCTCAAGATCACCGGGGCGGATTTGCTGCAGCTCGGCGTGATCGACTCCGTGCTGCGTGAACCGACCGGAGGCAACCACTGGGCGCCGCTGGAAGCCGCGGCCACGCTGCGCGCTGCTCTGCTCGAGAACTTGTCGCAACTGCAGGCCCTGAGCGAACAGGAGCTGCTCGATCAGCGCTACGCCAAGTTCCGCCGCATAGGTCGCTACCTCGACGCGAGCACACCAGATCCGGCCTGGACTGCTTAAGGTTTTCTTCCACGTTCTGATTCCTTGCCCGTTGCCCTGATTACCGGTGCCTCCAGTGGGATCGGCGCCGCCGCTGCCCGCCGTTTCGCTGCCGCAGGTTTCGACCTGCTGCTCCTGGCTCGCCGCAACGGCGCGATCGAGTCCCTGGCCGCCGAGCTGCGGTCTGCCCACCACGGCCGCATTGAAACCGCCGGAATCGATCTGAACGACCCGGCGGCCATTGCCACCGGCTTCGCCGAACTCTGCGGCCGGGGCCTGCTGCCCTCGGTGCTGATCAACAATGCAGGGGCTGCCTGGACCGGCCCCCTGGCGGACATGCCTCTGGAGCGCTGGCAATGGCTATTCCAGTTGAATGTCACCAGCGTCTTTCAGATCTGTCAGCTGGTTCTGCCGCTGATGCGTGCCCAAGAGCACGATGGCCAACGCAGCGGTGGCGGTCTGATCATTAATGTCAGCAGCCATGCCGCCCGCAATGCCTTCCCCGACTGGGGGGCCTACTGCGCTAGCAAAGCTGCCCTGCAAGCCTTCAGCCGTTGCCTGGCGATCGAAGAACGGGAGCACGGCATCCGCGTCAGCACCCTCACCCTTGGTTCGGTGAATACACCCCTCTGGGACAGCGAAACGGTCCACAGCAGCTTTGACCGCCGTGCCATGCTGCCTGTCGAACAAGCGGCCGAAGCTTTGTTGGCATTGGCGCAACAACCCTCCAGCCAGGTTGTAGAAGATTTAACCCTGATGCCGGCAGCCGGCGCTTTCTGAACACACCATGACATCCACCCTCCCTTCCAATCTCAGCGCCAGTAAAATCAGCCCGGAGTC
>CAIZOZ010000095.1 GCA_903934745.1 uncultured cyanobacterium | reverse complement strand
AGGCGTTTTCATGTCCAGGCGTGGATTAAGTCGCAAGCTCCGGTGGCCGACTACAGCCCTCGGGGCAGCATTCCGAAGTCAGCCCAGGTAACCAGCGCTGACCATGGCCCTGAACACGATGGCAGCGCCGCGCTTACGCAGGCCCCATTGACAGGCCCCCCCCCAAGGATGATGCAGACCTGAGCTTTTCAACGACGATGAGATAGGCGAACGCTTATGGAGTTGTCACCGAAGAAGCTGGGCCTGAACGCACCGACACAGCCTGGAATCACAGCCCCATTCATCCTCATTCATTGATCCATGGAATCTCCGGCGTCCGGATCCTGAAATTCCAGGGTTTGTAGGCCTGCCTCAACCCTCAACCCCACCACAACGAACCCCGCGACCTGCCCTGAATCGCGGCGAGCCGCCGTGCCAGCACCTGCATCAGCACCTGGCGACGAAACCCCTCCAGCGCCCTGGTCGTTGCTGATGCCCTTGATGCCGTTCGCGCCGGGTCAGCCGCCAGCCCGCAGGTCGCTCGGCATCAGTCCCAGGGCCAAGGCAGCACGACGCTTCAGCGGCGCCAGCAACCCCTGATCGAGCTACCCGAACGGCTCCCCCAACCGGCTGCGGCGGAGCGATGGCCGGAAGTGAACCGGCGCCTGGCGCAGACAGCCCTGCAGTCCGCCCCCCTGAAGCGGTTCATTGCGCCCTACGTGCTGGATCCCGAGGCGCACCTGGCCGAACCGGTGCGCTTCGAACTGCTGCGCTCTACCCGGCCTGCCCCATCCAATCCGCTGGCCAGGCCCGCGCAAACTCACGTCCAGTTGGGCCACCACCTCATGTCCTTCATGCCGTTTTCGGCTGCGGCCTTGAAGAGGCCATTCACCTCTTCCCTGGGGGTTGGCGCAGCTCACTTCAGGCACGATGTCCACGAGCGACACGTTGGGGGTGGCAACCGCAGAGGGATGGGTTTCAAGTCACGGGCCCTCGTACCGCACCGCGTCTTACTCCCCCAAAGCCGCCGCCACCGCCCGCTGGAACACCTCCTCCTCCGGCACGATGCCGGTCCAGAGGCTGAACAGCTGCATCGCCAGTTGCACCAGCATCTCAACGCCATCAACCACGCCGCAGCCGTGCTCGCGAGCCCTCTGCAGAAACGGCGTGATACGCGGATTGGTGATCACATCCACCGCCAGGCAGCCGGGTGCAACCGTGCTCCAGTCGATCGGCACGGCCTCCAGTTCCGGGGCGCAGCCCAGGTGGGTGGCATTCATCAGCACGGTGGTGCCGGCGGGCACCTGCACCGGTGAGCTCCAGGCCTGCCAAGCGGCGGGCACGCCGCTCACCGCGGTGATCCGTTCGGCCACCTCGCGACCCTGCGCTTCACGACGGGTCACCAGGGTGAGTTGGGCCGCCCCGGCCCAGGCAATCTCCACCGCCATCGCCCGACCGGCACCGCCGGCTCCGAGCATCACCACCTGGGCGCCCTTGAGGCTGCGTTGTTTCTCAATTGCCTTGACCACACCCTTGCCATCATTGTTATGGCCAATCAACCGACCATCTTCAATGGTGAGGTAGTTCGCCGCACCGATCGCCTTGACATCAGCGTCGATCTCATCGAGCAGGGGAATCACCTCCACCTTGTAGGGCACGGTGATGCCGACACCGCGATAGCCGAGGGGCGCCAGACCCTTGATCGCAGGCCGCAGCAACTCGGTGGTAGCTACATCACTTTTCCAGAACTGCCAGTTGAGGCCATAGTGGGCATACACCGCATCGAACATCAGGTCGATCGGGTTCTCCGCCACCGGGTGTCCCAGCATCCCGGTCATCTGCTTCTGGGGAGGGATCACGGCAAACCTGGACAGAATTTCAGCTGATTATGGGTGAAACGGTGGACCAGGGCAGGGCGGACCGTGGTGAGGTCGCCAACAAGGCTGGCCGACGGGTTGAGGTCACGAATAAGCTCTGGCCGCGGAGCTGTGGAGCCCCCAGACCGAAGGCGCTCGCCGCATCGAAGCGGCCAGCCGGCTGGATCGGGCGCTTCGATGCGGAGTTGGGGATCGAACGGGAGGAGATCTGGGCGGCCTGAGCCGATGGCTGATCGCGCCTCTGCTGCCGCTGCCGCCACCGAGGTGACCGCCCTGGGCGAGGTCTTGGTGCGGATCTGGCCATTCAAGCCGCCTGAAGCCTGAGAGCCCTCGTGTTCAGCTAGTGCCATTCCGCCTGCCAAGACAGGGCAACACAGCAAGGGAACTCGGGCAGCCAGCGGTGCCGCTCATTCAGGGCCAAGGAGCGTTGGAGCTGAAACGATGAGTTACATCGCCAATCAACGAGCGCCTACAGGCTAAGGTCACTCGATTTTTCCCAGACCTTCACCCATACACCATGAACGTTTCTCGACGCCTGCTTCTGCAGACCGCCGGACTGGCCGCTGGCGCCATGGCGCTGCCCCGACTGACGCCAGGGGGCGCTAAGGCCGCCGATGCCATGGCGCCAGCCCTGCGCCAGAGCCTGGATGCCTGCACACCACCAGGAGACCCGCTGAAGGCGCTGCTCGAACGGAACCAGGGGTTCAGCAAGGTCTGGCAGAGCCTGGCAGCTGGCTCCACCCCGCAGCAACGCATGGCGCTCAAGCGCACCATGCTCGAGGACAGTTGTCAGATCGATCGACTGGCCCTGGCCGAAGGTCAACGGCCTTGGGCGGCGCTGATCAGCTGTGCCGATGCCCGCGTGGCGCCTGAGTGGATCTTCTCCGCCGGATCGGGCGAATTATTTCAGGTGCGGGT
>CAIZOZ010000094.1 GCA_903934745.1 uncultured cyanobacterium | reverse complement strand
GTGCCAGCTGATGGCACCGCTGGCGTGGCGTCGATGCGATGCAGGCGCAGTTCCACCACCCATTCCTCGCCGGGGGCGAGGGTGTGCTGCAGCACCCGGGCTGCCTTGCTGCCGCTCAGCGCCGGATTCACCGCTGCCGCTTCGCCGTTCACCACATGCCGATGGAAGCCGTCCTTCTGGAAGGGGGTGGCGTTGGGCTGGCCCCAGAGCCGTTCACTGTTGGGTTCGTTATCGGTGAAGATCCAGCTGCCGGGCTGCTGGCAATCGAGCTGATAGGTGCCCAGGTGGGGCAGCACGTCGGTGACGATCGAGTGGCTGGAGGGATCGTTGGCCGCTGTAGGGGGCAGGGCAATGCTGTGCTCGATCTCGTCTGGATAGCCCCAGCGCCAGGTGTTGCGCAGCCACAGGGTGGGCAAGAGGGTGAGCGGTGCCGCTTCAGGGCCGCGGTTGGTGGCTCGCACCCGGATCAGCAGATCCTCAGGCCCCGCCTTGGCGTATTCAATGACGACATCGAAGTAGCGATTCTCATTGAAGATGCCCGTATCGATCAGTTCGTATTCGGGTTGATCGCGCCCACGGCGGCCATTCTCCGCCACCAGGTCTTCGTAGGGAAAGGCCCGTTGCGGGTACTTGTAGAGCCCCCGCATGAAGCTGTGGGTGGGGGTGTTGGCGAGATGGAAGAAGTAGTCCTTGAGGTCTTCGCCGTGGTTGCCTTCCGGATTGCCGAGGCCGTAGGGCCGCTCCTTGAGAATCGGATCGACGCCGTTCCACAGGGCGAGCGAAAAGCAGAGGCGGCACTGTTCGTCGCACAGGCCCAGTAGGCCATCTTCACCCCAGCGGTAGACGCGGGAGCGGGCATGGTCATGGGGGAAGGAGGTCCAGGCGTCGCCATCGGCGGAGTAGTCCTCGCGCACGGTGCCCCACTGGCGTTCGCTCAGGTACGTGCCCCAGAGGCTCCAGGGCCTGACGTCATAGTCGCGCTCGGCCATCCGCCTCGCCTCGGAGGGCTTGATGGCATCGATCTGAACAGGGGCGGCTGGGGTGATCGTCACAGCGAAGACCTCAGGGCATGGCCGATGCGCAGGGCGTTGGCAATCACGGTGAGGCCGATGCCCACCGACGGACAAGATGGCAGCACACTGGCATCGACAATCCAGAGGTTGGGAACCTCATGGCTGCGGCCCTCCAGGTTCACCACCGAGGTGGCCGGATCGGAGCCCATGCGGCAGGTGCCACAGGCGCCGCCGATCACCGGCAGGGGGGCTTCACCGCGGGGATGGGTGGGGGCCGCCTTGGTGACGACGGTCAACGGGTCGGCTTCCACGGCCTTGAGGCTGTCAATCCAGCGGTAGACGAGGCGGTCGTGGGCCTCACGATTGTTGGCGGTGTAATGGATCTGCAGCTGGCTGCCCCGCAGCAGCACCCGGTTGTGGGGATCGGGCCGCACGCCGCTCATCGCCCACCAGGTGATCGAGCGGGAGGCCAGTTGTTCGATGCCGAAATCGGGCAGCAAGCGGGACACCAGGGACAGCACCGGCGGCGATTCGGCGAACAGGGCGTCCTGGAGGACGCCACCGCCGCTGTGGATCGAACCGAGCGGGAAGTCGACGTTCTTGTCGCCCCAGTAGAAGTCCGTGATGCCGTGGCTGCGGGCGTAGCGACCGGAGTTGGGGGAGGCGGCCAACTGCAGGATCGTGGTGAGCTGGGGCTTCATCAGGTTGCGGCCCACCTGGTCGGAGCCGTTGGCCAGGCCCCGGGCGTGGTGCTCGGTGGCGGAGCGCAGCAGGATTTCGGGTGTGCCGATCGCGCCGGCGGCCAGCACCACCTGATGGCCCTGGAACAGCCAGCGCTGGCCGGCGATGTCCACCTCGACGCCCCGCACCTCCTGGCCGGAGGGATTGACGTGCAGCTGCACGACGCGGGCGTTCTCCTTCACCACCACGTTGGTACTGGCACGCACCGGATTGATGCCGAACAGCTCCGCATCGCCGCTGGGATCGACGGCGGACTCAGACCAGCTCAGCGGCAGATCGTAGGGATGGAGCCCCTGGCGCTCCAGAGCGGTGCGCAGTTCCACCAGGAACGGCTCCACGGGCCTAGGGGCGGCGGGATAGGCGCCGCTGCGGGCGGGGGCGGTGGGATCGGCCCCGGCCACGCCATGAACGTGATAGAGCTTCTCGGCCTTTTCATACCAGGGAGCCAGGTCGGCGTAGCGCAGTTCCCAGTCTGGGGAGGGGCCCTCCTGCAGCTTGACGCCACTGAACTCCTGTTCGCGCATGCGCTCAAGCACCCCCCCCCAGATCTTGGTGTTGCCGCCGATGGCATGCACCATCTGGGGTGAGAAGGGGTCGCCGTCGGTGCCGAACCACTTCTCGTCGGGGTGATAGCGCTCCTTGCGGAACAGATCCACTTCGGAGAGGTTCTGGTCGGCCCGGGGCATGACCCCACCGCGCTCCAGCAGCAGCACGGAATGGCCGCACTCGGCCAGGGTGGACGCCAGGGTGCCGCCACCGGCGCCGCTGCCGATCAGGATCACGTCGTAATGGCTGTCATCGATGATCATGATTCAGGCTCTCCAGACATAAAGCAGCACGAACAGGATGATCCAGATGACATCCACGAAGTGCCAGAACAAAGAAGTGGCCTTCACGCCTTCTTCGCCGCCGCTGTAGTTGCCGGGGATGAAGGATTTGACCAGCATCAGGCCCATCAGCAGGATGCCGGTGGCCACATGCAAACCGTGGAAGCCGGTGAGCAGATAGAAGGTGCCGCCGAAGGTGCCGGAGGTGAAGCCGAACTTGAGGCCGCTCCATTCCACCGCCTGGCCGTAGAGGAAGTAGGCCCCCATGGCCATGGTCAGCAGCCAGAAGGCCCGGAATAGCCAGATCTTCTCCTTGCCCTTGAAGTGTTCCGCCACCACCATCGTCATTGAGCTGGAGACCAGCACCACCGTGTTGATCAGCGGCATGCGCCATTCGAGGCCGTCCACCCCGGCGGGTAGCCAGTCGAGGGCGGCGAGGCGCAGAATCGCGTAACCACTGAAGAACGCCAGGAAAATGACGCTCTCGGAGCAGAGAAAGATGATGAAGCCAGTGAGATTGTGGCTGGCATGCTGGCCTTCGCTGTGGGCGACGGCCTGGCTGGGAGGGGGGATGGGAGTGCTGGTCATCGGGTCGCTTCTTGCAGGATGAGTGCTTTCTCGATCTCGGCCTGGTGCTCCACCAGCGGTTCACCCAGGCCGTAGCCGTAGGGCCGGCTGATCACGGTGGGCACATGCTCGCCGAAGTTGTCCTCCGGCGGTGGTGACGGCAGCAGCCATTCCAGGCCGATCGCATTCCAGGGGTTATGGGTGGCGCGCGGACCGCGGGCCCAGGAGCTGATCATGTTGAGCAGGAACGGGATGATCGAAACGCCCAGCAGGAAGGCTCCCAGGCTGGCGAGTACGTTCCAGAAGGCAAACTCCGGGTCGTAGGAGGACACCCGGCGTGGCATCCCCATCAGGCCGAGGGGATGCATGGGCAGGAAGTTGAGATTGGCGCCCACGAAGGTGAGCAGGAAGTGCAGCTTGCCCAGCCCCTCGTAGGGCATGCGGCCGGTGAACTTGGGGAACCAGTGATAGATGGCAGCGAAGATGCCCATCACGGCGGCGCCATAGATCACATAGTGGAAGTGGCCCACCACAAAATAAGTGTTATTGACGTGAATATCGATCGGCACCGTGGCCAGCATGATGCCGGTGATGCCGGCAAAAACGAAGTTGATCAAGCCGCCCAGGCAGAACAGCATCGGTGTGGTGAGCTGCAGTTTGCCGCGCCAGATGGTGCCCAGCCAGGCGAATACCTTCACACCGGTAGGAACGGCGATCAGCATCGTGGTGAACATGAACAGATTGCGCATCCACTCTGGTACTCCACTTGGGAAGAAGTGGTGAACCCACACGACCAGGCCCAGGCCAACGATGATGAACGAGGCCAGCGAAACGTAGACGTAGCCAAACAAGGGCTTGCGTGAATAGACTGGAAAGAGTTCAGAGAAGATGCCGAACACCGGCAGAATGATTACATAGACAGCCGGGTGTGAATAGAACCAGAAAAAATGCTGGTAAAGCACCGGATCGCCGCCCCCTTCAGGTCTGTAGAAGGAGGTGCCGGCGGTGAGGTCAAGCAGCAGCATCACGGCGCCGCCGGTGAGGGCAGGCAGGCCGATCAGCTGCAGGGTCTGGGCGGCCAGGGCTGTCCAGCAGTAGACC
>CAIZOZ010000093.1 GCA_903934745.1 uncultured cyanobacterium | reverse complement strand
CGGAACAGCCCCCAGCGCTCGGCCTGGTCAGCCGGCCCGCGCAGCACCGCCGCCAACAGGTTCTGCTCATGCTCCAGCAGGTCGGGATGGGGGAGATCGGCCGTGCTGGCGCCAACGGGGAAGGGGCCATGGGCAGTGGCGATCCAGTCGCCCTGCAGGATCAGTTCATCGAGCAGCGCTGTATCGAAGCCGTCCGAACCGGCTGCTCCTGCCTCGACGGCGGCAGCGGCGGTGGCGCCAGAAGCGCCCTCAATATGGGCGCTCATAGCTGACCTCCTGCGGCGGCCTGGGGCAGGGCCTGGCTACCGGTCAACCAGAGGGGAAGCCCGCAGGCCGGATCGCTGTGCTCACCTGACGGTTCGGCGTACTGACGCTCCGCGGTGCCTGTGACGCCGTAGCCCGAAGCCTCCAGCAGTCCCGTGAGCCGCCGTTTCTCGGCCAGGCTCAACTCGAGCGCCGCGATGCCGATACCGCACCAATGGTGGGTATCCCAGTAAAAGAGCTGGCGCGCTCGCTCCAGATCGCCCCCACAGGCATCGGCCGGTTGAGCAGCAGTTCCCGGCTCGTCGGGCAAGGGACGCTGCAGGGCCGCCTCACTCCAGGCAAAGACAGGCCAGGCCTCCGGTCCACCCTCGCGCTCCGAGGCCGCCGCCCGGAAGAGCAGATCAACGAACTGATGCGACGGCCGCCGGCTGCCATCGGGCCTGGTGGGGTAGGTGCTGCGAAACCAGGGGGGAATGTGCTCCAGAGCGGTCTGCAGGTGCTGCTGCAAAGCCAGGTGGCTGCCCGCATGGGCCAGGGCCTGAAGCAGCCTGGAGCGCCGACCGGGGGTGAGGGTGAGGGCGCGGGGCGCCGGCCATTCACGTGGAGCAGCGCGGCGGAAAGTCGCCAATACATCCGCCAGGAGGACAACAGGATCGGCAGTGTTGCCTGGTTCGGCACCAACTCCCGCCTGGAGCAGACCCTTGGCTCTGGAGGTTGACCTGGAGAGTGAGCTGGACCCGGAGGGTTGCTGTTGGTCCGAGCTTCTGGCTTGAGATGATTCCGACGCTCTGCTGGCCTGTTCTCTCTTCTTTTTTTCTTGAATTTTTAAACCCTTTTCTAATGTTGCTGCTGCGGGCAGCAAGGGGTTGCTGGTCGGATCAGCAAGGGCTGGCTGCTCCAGAAGACAAGGGGCTTGCTGCTGCAGAAGGCAAGGGTTGTGGCTCAGATTGACAGCGGAGACAGTGGCGCCGCACGGGGGGAGCAGGCCCCGCAGGCCGATGGTGGCGGTGTTGGCGCGATCGCAATCGAGCCTGATGGCGCCCATGGCCGCCAATCGGCGCAGATCGGCATGGACCGTGTTGCGATGCATCCCCTGCCGCCTGGCGTAGTCACTGGCCGAGTAGCGCAGCTCAGCCGCACCGGCGGCCAGCCACTCGATGTCGCCATAGAGCAGAGCAATCCGCATCGCCGTGGGTGCATCGACACCGAGGCGGCCGCTGAGGGCACGGGTGAGACTGCCGGGCATGTTCGGCGCCGAACGCCTGGGCGCGGTCGTGGCACCGGCCCTGGGCCTGGACCTGGCGGGAGCGGTGCCGGAGGTGCTGGCGGAGACGCCGGCCCGGGACGGCAACGGAATCGATCGCGACATAGCCGAGAGCAGCCTAAAAGCTGTCTGATGTGAGATAGGCTAGTCAGAGGAGTACGGCAAGTGGCACAGCTCTCATTTTGTGAAGGACCAATGCCAAGGCCGATTAGCTGCCTCACAATGTACGAACTGCTACAAGGGCCCCATGCCCCGCGCCGTTCTGGCCAGCCCCTGGCCCACCTTCCTGCCGGAGTCAGGCCTGCTCCAAGCCAGCGGTGAGCAGCGGCGCGAGGCCGGGCGGCTGCACTTCAGTGAGGCGCTGCTGGCCCTGTTGCAGCACGTCAGTCATCCCCAGCTCAGCGAGCTGGCCGACTGGGCCTGCAACGAGCCGGGCAATCTGCACACCTCGCAGATTTCCCACATGCGCAACAACAAGGTGCGCATGCTCGGCACCAAGGCCCTCGATGCCCTGGGGCGAATCAACCAGGCGGCCTGGGTGCACCGGCACCAGCCCCAAAGGCTCAGGCAGCTGGGCACCGCTGCGTTGACGCCCCGACTGGAGGCGATCCTGGCGGCCTACGAGCCGCTGCTGGATCCGATCAGCAACGAGCCCCTGGGCTGCGGGGAGTTCATGGCGATCTACCTGGGCTATCTGCAGCTACCGATCGAAATCCAGCGCACGCTCAGCGCCAAAGAGGCCGAGTTGCTGGCCGGCAGGATCGGCGAGTGGCTCGATGCGGAGCTCAGCGCCCGAGGTCTGAACTTCCGCGAGGCGGCAAGGCGCCTCCAGCAGGCCTGGCCGGGGGAAAAGGCCGGCGCCGAGCGGCTGGTGCGGGTGATCAGCGGGCTGGAGGATTACACAGCCAAGCAACTGGCCGAGGAATGGGAGCGGATCGCGACGGCGGCGGCAGCGGTGCTGGAGCGCGAGAGCGATCCCTGGGGCCTGGCTGATGTCCTGTTGGCGGGGGCCAAGGCGTCCCGTGCCGAGACCCCTGCCGCCACAGTGACGCCGATGCGCCAGGCCAGGAGCGGCCTCGGCACCAGTTGATACCGCCGCGGCACGGGGATCCCTGGGGGAGATTGAGGCTTTTGCCCCCCCTTGCCGGCAGGACGAGCGGCGCCCCAAGCCGAGCGGATCAAGGGTATGATCATACCTTAATGCATACTATCCATGGCGATTGCCGCCGCGCCATCCGAGCGAGTCACGGTGACGATGCCGGCGGAGCTGGTGGCGGGGATTGACCGCTACGAGCGCAATCGCAGCCGTTTCATCGCCGAGGCCGTGCGCCATGAACTGAAGCGCCGGCAGCGCCTGGAACTCCAACGCTCGCTGGAGAATCCCCATCCCGACACTGCCGCCACCGCCGCGCTCGGCCTGCAGTCCTGGCAGCAGAGCCTTCCGACTGGCGATGCCGATCTGCTCGACCCCGCGGCTGGCGTGCCGGTTCGCTGGAGCCCCGGCCAGGGGTGGCAGGAGCCGCAGGTATGAGCCTGGATCGAGGCACCTTGGTCCTGGTGGACCTGGAACCCACCCTGGGTCATGAGCAGCAAGGCACCCGGCCCTGCATCGTCGTCAGTGACGCGGCCGTGAACGGCAACCAGCGCTATCCCCTGATTGCGGTGGTTCCAGTGACAGGCACCCCCGCCAGCGGAGCGCTATACCCCTCCCTGGCAGCCGGGCCAAGCGGTCTCAGCAAACCGTCCACGGCGCTTGTCGATCAGCTGCGCTCGATCGACAAGAAACGCATCCGCAAGCGCTACGGCCAGATCTCAGCCGCAGAGCTGGAGGCGATTGACGCCGGCTTGTGCCTCTATCTGGGCCTGGAGCCATCGCAGGACGACTGAATCCGCCTATCCCCAGACTGATCAGCAAAGCCTGACAGGCAAGCCCAAATGCCATTGCCTGTATGACTTGGCATCGGCAGCATCAGCGGCATCCGTCGCCGAGCCGTATTCGCGGCCCCTGTCCTCATGCCCAGGTCCTTCCCCACCCCTGTCAGTTCCCTGGCGCCTGGCCTGGCTGCGGCCTGCGCAGCCCCATCGGTGCGCGACTGGCTTGCGGCCTCCAACCACCACCACCCCCTTTCGGAGCGCACCGTGCTGGAGCTCGCACGCCGCATCCGCCGCTGGCAGCAGCATCCCGGCGGCCCCGATCACGCCCCGGAGCCGGTGCAGCGGCGGGCGCTGCGGGCCCGGGACCAGTTGGTGCTCCACAACCTGCGCCTGATCAGTCACACCTGGGGCCGCCATCGCTCCTCACTGCCGCCGGAGGATGAGGGCACCGCCGATGCCTTCCAGGAGGCCGCCATCGCCCTGGTGCGGGCGGCCGAGAAATACGACCCGAGCCGCGGCTACTGCTTCTCCACCTACGCCAGCTTCTGGGTGCGGCGCGGATTTTCCGAACACGAGCGGCGCGGCCGCCGCATGATCCGCCTGCCCCACGACAAGGCCTCCCTGGTGCTGCGGGCCCT